>JAYVPE010000555.1:0-3800 GCA_043757575.1 Pirellula sp. | reverse complement strand
TCATCAAATGCCTAGCAACCCTCTTCATCGTCGACTCAGAAGCCTTTCCGCTTTGACCCAACAATTTTGATTCGTATCCTACTAGCTTTCCAGCTTCGGTGAAAACCGCGTCGAGCACACCGCGGATTTTGTTGAGTACCTGGATTTGAGCATTTCCTAAGCTCTTTCTCGCGATGACGACCATTTCTTGGACATAACCTAAGAGATTTAATCGCGGTGTTGGATTCGAACCGGGATTGAAGTTGGACATCGTCTTCATCCAAGTTTGGACAGCTTTGAGATTCGTGCTCGCATGCGCGTTATTCATGGTCAATAGGATAATACCCTCGTTAACTTCGTCCAGCATATCCTCAAGATTGGATAGTGTTGTCGATGCTTTGTTCGCCGTCAAATTCCTGACAAGTGCCGCAGCCCAAGCGTTGGCGTTCCAAGAGCCGCTTGATGCGAGTGCGGTGAATCCTGTGTTGCGTGAGTCTACACTGGAATGGTATCTGCGAGATTACTTCCGAGTTGGCGCTTTCGTGTCCGATAGTTTGTCTTTTAAGCGGACGACGACTGAAACGGGAATTTCGATTATTCGTTCCTTTTCATCGAGGACCATCAACCGGTCAAAACAATCGTAGAGTCCCTTGGGATCGTAACCGCAGTTCAACTCCACACGGTAGTGCCGGCGAGGAATCTTGCTATTTCCGATCTGGCCTTTCGAGATGGCGTCGGCATAATTACCAAGCTTGATCGACATCAATCGTCGACGTTCCGATGCGTCTTTCGTTTTGTGGTAGTCGTTGACGGTGAACACGCATTCGTGATCGTCACTTCCTTCCATATCGCATTGATCGACATCTTCTAGCATGGCAACTCTTTCCTATTTCTTTTTGATGCTCTTGGCTTTTTTGTTTTCGGGTTTTTTGGAGACTACCGCTTTTTTCGAGACCGACTTGGGGCTTCGGGTGGAAGGTGCCGTTATGTTCTTCTTTTTCATTGTCAGGCTCTTCGGTAGCTTGGCCGTGTCAGAACTTGTTGTAACTTTTCGTTTTGATGAATCGTCGTTCGCTCCCTTTTCCGGAAATGGAAGAGGAGCTAGGGGCTCAGTGTACCAACCCCAACGTTCGGCCGGATCGGGCCCTTCGTAATATTCGGCTTTGCCGCCGAGGATTTTTACGGCTTCACCGATCCATTCGCGACCACGAGTCGATTGCAGTTCGATCCAAGATCCATCGCTTGCGTGAACGGCGTTGACGGCAAGCAGAGGCGTCAGAGGAACATGAAACGATTTAGGGTCCGTTACCACCAGAAACAGCGGATAGGCTCGCACTTCCCCTGGTCGGACTTCCTGTGGTTGCAACGGATCGAATTTGCCTCGATACTCGGAGGTGAATTCTTGATAGGGTACAACTCGCCCTAGTTTGCAAACCGCAGGGTATACTCGCGGTAGATATTTAACGTATGTATCCAATCGGTATTGAATTCGCTTCGGAGGGCCGAGTATGTCCCGTACAGCTTTGCACCAGAATTCAAAGTGTAAAATGCCTTGTTCCAAATCTGGCTCATTCCCAACATGACTGAAGACAGGACTAAAGAAATACTTTTCAGAAGGTCGGTCGAGGTCATAGGTAACTTGAAATGGACCAATCGAAAATGAAGCTCCTGGGTCGTCTTTTTTTGCTCTTCGCAATCCCTTTGGGAAGTACCCTGCGAATCTCTTGTCGACGTCGGTCATTTCAAAGAAGCTGGCCTGAGCACCGATCCGCTTTACTAAGTGTTTAACAAGCTGGATTCGCTCGATTTCGTTGAATGTTTCGCAATTGTCAGAACTGGTCCACACCCAAGCATCGAAACTCCATTCTCGGCTCATCCGTTGACTGCATTGCAAAATCACTTTCGCAGGATATAGCCCGTTCCCTGGATCCCAGTCTAGCTCAAGTCGGCGTTGGATTTGAGTGTAACTTCGAAGCCAACTCAAATATTTGGATTCATTTTCAGCGGAGTAAGTTTTTGTTCCTAAAATGCTTACTGGCTCCACTTGATCGTACTTTCTTTGCGGACCAATCTGCAGTCGATGGCTGAAAAGGCGAGCATTAACCTCTGTGCCGACGAAGCCCAATCTCGCATCAGATGACTTCCTGTCTAACTTCCGTGTCTTCGAGATTTTCTCGCTACAGTGTGCCTTCACTATTCCAATCTTGTCGGTTTGACTGCGTTCGCCACCAATTGGTAAACGCGCAAAGACCAGCTTCTCTGTGGTAAATGATTCAAACACACGCATTCCTTAGGACAATGGCATCGGGTTGACGATGAATCTCAAGTAGGGCTCGCTCTTCATCTGGGCGGCGCTATTGAATCCAGCTTTCAAATACACTTTCTTAATAAATCGATCGATCGAAGCTTGATCGGGCATCGCATATTCGATGATGTCCATGTTTCCACTTAGTTGATTCTCTTTGTAACGCAAAAATTGCTTTGTCTTTCGCTCAATCGTCTTGGCCGCCGGATTTTCGCCAAAGAGCATGGCTTCTCTTGCGACTGTTTTCGATTGACCTCCGACCATCCGTTTACCAAGAGAATCGGTCTCTTGAACAATATTGCCCGATCCGATTCTCGCATTGAGCTTCTTGCTAGGCAGCGAATTGTTCGCAAAGTCAAACAGCTCGTAGATAGCTCCATGAATGGCTCCATATTTATACGTCGGACTGTGTTGGTTTGCTATGCCATTCATCGTGCCTTGGAGAGCTTTCTTGCTCGCAGTTTTTTCGGCTATCGTTGTTGCGCCACCAGCAATGTCGTCCGCGCTCTTTGCAGCACTGTCGAACAGTATCGTCGCCAAGTACATTGGCGACTGCTTTCCTGTTCCACCTGCAAAAGTATCAAAAATGTTGGTCAAAGCCTTGGCCGCTCGTGGATCCGTGATGTCTCCGGCAGCAAAAGTCTTCCCCATTTTTATGATGAGATTGGCAATTTCATCTGGACTTGCGCCCTTCAGTCCTTCGACTAGCTTCTTTGCGTTTGTCCCTGATAAAGATTGCGCCAATCCCATTAAACCCTTTGCAAATGCTTCATCGCCTCCGCCGTTAGGTAGCTTCGATAGCTTCATAGCCTTCGAAACTGCGGACTCAAATCCGCCATCGAGGCCGGTGATCAGGTCTTCAAGATTTTTGCTTGCTCGTTTTCCGGCGCGCGCTGACAGCTTTCCAACACCCTCCATGAAGTCTGGGTCGTTATTGGCAATTGCCATGATCAATTTACCGGCAGTCTTTGCCTTCCCTGCCGGAAGACCACCGATGAGTACATCTTTGAACTCATTCCAAAAACTACCTCCTGCACCTTCTCCAGATCCAGTCCCCGCAGGTCTTGAATTATTGTTCGATGGAGAGCTTGATGGCGATTGCGGCGTAGCGCTCGTTGCACGATTCCACAGTTCTTCAATCCCGTCCAACATCAACGGTGTAATCGCTGTTAGAACCGCAGTCACTTGCGCAGGCGCTCGTCCGTTCTTCAAAATCTTGGTCGCGAATCGTGCGCCGTCGACAAAATAATCGGCAGGCGGGAACAGCTCTGCGACGATTCCCAACGCAGCCAGCGATGCTTCCCAGGAACTGAACTGCTTGTTGGATAATCCCGACGAATACCAAATCTGCTTGCCCAAGTCTCGAATGTCCGTGTAAACTCCAACGACTGGAATCAGACTGATAGTCATGTCGCCAGCAAGTCCCGCGTCTAGATTATCGCTACCAGCTAAAGCCCCCCAAAGGAAATCGCCGACGAGTCCGACCCCGATTTCATACGAAGTCGCCACGTCTTTC
>JAYVPE010000554.1:0-3802 GCA_043757575.1 Pirellula sp. | reverse complement strand
AGATCCAAGCGATCGAGCCTGATAAACAAGATCCAACGAAAGAGTCCGACTTCCTAAAAAAGTATGCTGCCAAACTAAACGAAGTAAAGGCCATGAACGCTCCGGTTGGCGTCAGTATGACACCTGGCGGAGAGATCCTCGGATTCAAGGATCCGAACCAAAACATGATTCAAGATATGGGCGAGTCCAAAGAATTTACCGTGACCATGGATGTCTCGAATAATCGACTTGTGGCTTCAGACAACAACAATAATCATCGGCCCCACGGCTACGGGTTCAGTCCGGGCGGAATGATGATGGGCTACATGTTGGGCTCGATGATGGGTCGTCAAAATAGCTTTTACTCCGGGGGAATGTCGGCTAACAAACCTGGCTTTTCCAATACGCCGATGAGCCCAGCCAATTATCACAAGACTGCTGTCAGCTCGGCCAGGAGCAGTCGTATGTCGAGCGGCTCTAGTTCGACAGCCCGAGCTCGCACCGGTTCCAAAGGCTTTAGTTTTGGAAAGTAGTCCTGCATCAGATGTCGAAACAAAAGCCCCAATAGATTTATCACCCTATCAAACCAGATGGTTGCTGCTGTCCGTTTTGATCGTTGCTCTTTGCGGGATCGCGTATGAACTCATCATCGCGGCTGTATCCAGCTATCTTCTAGGCAACAGCGTTGCGCAGTTTTCGATCACCATCGGTCTCTTTATGTTTGCAATGGGGATCGGTTCCTATTTAACCAAGTTCATCCATGATCAACTTGTCGAACGGTTCATTCAAATCGAAATCGCAGTCGCGTTAGTCGGGGGTCTATCAGCTGCCCTCTTATTTTTGGTGTTTCCTTATTATGCCCTGTATAGACCGGTAATGTACGGACTCATCTTGCTCATTGGTACGTTGGTGGGACTTGAGATACCAATACTGACTCGCATCCTGTCCCGATCATCTAGTTTCTCCGAATCGTTAGCTCATGTTCTGAGCCTCGACTACATCGGCGCATTGATAGGATCAGTCAGTTTCCCGCTTCTGTTGCTTCCAAGTCTGGGACTCTTTCGTTCGTCGTTTGCGATAGGTCTGCTCAACATTTCCGTCGCCGCGATAGCATTGACGCTGTTTAAAAGTTCGCATCCGAAAGTGCGTGGATACTGGAAATATGCGTTTCTTGTAATTGGCGTACTGCTTGCGGGGCTTTTTGCATCCGGGTTGATTACGCAATTTGCCGAAGGGCAGCTTTTTGCCGACGAAATGATCTACTCGAAGCAAACACCTTATCAACGAATCGTAGTTACTAGTCACCCTCGTAATGGCGAGGTGCGGCTGTACCTCGACGGGCATTTGCAGTTCGCAGCCTTGGACGAGCACCGCTACCACGAGTCTCTCGTCCACCCAGTCATGAGTTTTGGGAAACCGCCACGAAAGGTGCTCGTTTTGGGAGGTGGCGACGGACTTGCTATTCGAGAAGTTTTAAAATTTCCGACGGTCGAAGCGATCGAACTAGTCGACATCGATCCAAGCATGACCGAACTGAGCAAACGATTTGCAGTTATTCGCAAGCTCAACGCGGACAGTCTCTTCGACCCACGGGTCCAGATCATTCATGCCGACGCGTTCAACTATGTTCAACAGTCATTCGCACGACTGAAGGAGAGTGGCACACGGTACGACCGTATTATCATTGATCTGCCGGATCCCCATAGCGAAGTGCTCAATAAACTCTATTGCAAAGAGTTCTACAAACTGATCCACCGAATCCTGGCGGCGGATGGTGCGTTTGTAACGCAGAGCAGTTCCCCCATCATCACACGCGAGGCATTTTGGTGTATCGAAGCCACTATCACAGCGGCAGATTTCCGCGTGCTTCCGTATCTTACCCACCTCAATTCCTTTGGCGAATGGGGATTCCAAATAGCGGTCAAGACAACCAATCCCATCGAACTTCACAGGATCAAGTTGATCGACCTGCCTCGAAAGTACTTGTCGAATGAGATCTTTCAAGGATCACAAAGTTTTGCACTCGACAATGCAAAAATACCGTCGCCGATCAATTCCCTTTTCGAACCTAAGTTGTACATGCTTTACGAATCTGGGTTGGCAAAATGAAGAAGGGGAGAACTGCACCGGCTGCGTCGGAGATTGCTCCCATCGAAACTCCTGCCTTTCGCTCCATTGAAATCCGCGGTGCTAGAACACACAATCTCAAGAATGTCGACTTGGACATTCCCAGGGGCAAGTTGACGGTCATTACAGGTGTCAGCGGTAGTGGAAAAAGCTCTCTTGCCTTCGATACGCTTTTCGCGGAGGGGCAGCGACAATACATGGAGAGTTTGTCGAGTTACGCTAGGCAGTTCCTGGATCAAATGGAGCGGCCTGACGTCGATTTCATTCGCGGTTTACAGCCGGCACTCTGTATTGATCAACAGCAAGGAGTTTTGAGCCCGCGCAGCACTGTTGGCACCGTCACAGAAATCTACGATTACTTGCGATTGCTGATGGCACGCATTGCTACGCCAGCATGCCATCAATGCGGACAAGCCATCGATCGCCAGCCTCCGAGCCAAATCATCGATACCATTTGCGAACTTGCTATTGGAGTCAAACTGACTCTGCTGGCTCCGATGGTGATCGGAAGAAAGGGGGGACACGCGGATGTGTTCGAACGCATTTCCAAAGCGGGGTTGCTTCGCGTGCGAGTCGATGGTGAGCTCTACGAAATTGAATCGCTCCCAACGCTCGCGATCCGAAAGGAGCATTCGATTTCGGCCATTGTGGATCGCCTCGTTGTTCGCGCAGACAGTCGTGAGCGAATTGAACAGGCAGTCGCTGTTGCGCTGCGACTCAGTAACGGTTTGGTTCAGATATCGGCCAGCGCTGCGGATGAGTCGGCTCCGAGTGACCGCACATTTTCCACCCGCTTTGCATGCATCGCATGTGGGGTAAGCCTTTTAGAAATTGAGCCTCGCACTTTCAGCTTCAACAGTCCGTATGGAGCTTGTCCTGCATGTGAGGGTTTTGGGTACCTCGATGGCAAGCCGGAAAAAAAGTGCGTAGCATGTGACGGGCAGCGACTGCGAAAGGAATCGTTAGCAATTCGACTCGATGGTTTTTCGATAGCTCAAATTACGAAGATGCCATTGGACACAGTCATTCATTGGTTTGAAAATTTGAAACTTACTGATCGGCAAGCCAAGATTGGGCTTCTGATCATTCGCGAAATTTCGCAGCGACTTTCTTTTTTGCAAGAGGTTGGCCTATCTTATCTGACTTTGGATCGCCCAGCGGAAACATTGAGCGGAGGCGAATTGCAGCGGGTCCGATTGGCGACGAGCATAGGAACTGGACTTATCGGCGTTTGTTACGTGCTCGATGAACCATCGGTGGGTTTGCACCCACGCGACACAGAGCGGTTGATCGCGTCGCTTCGTGCCTTGCAGCAACGGGGCAATACAGTTGTCGTAGTGGAACATGACGAAGAGGTCATGCGAGCCGCAGATTTGCTCGTTGATATTGGACCTGGAGCAGGCAAGTTGGGTGGTGAAATTGTCGCGTTCGGCGCTCCCGAACAATTTCTAAACCATTCCAAATCGTTGACGGCACGCTACCTCCAGCGCATCGTCCCGATGCCTATTAGTCGAAAACGAACGGTTGGCGCAACTCACCCTTCGTTGATTCTATCGGGTATTGCGATGAACAATTTGGACAACGTTCGAGTCGAGTTTCCTTTGGAACGATTCGTCGGTGTCGTTGGAGTGAGCGGGAGTGGCAAAAGTACCCTTGTTCATGATTCGTTGGCGGTCGCGGTTCGAAAATCACTTAG
>JAYVPE010000553.1:0-14321 GCA_043757575.1 Pirellula sp. | reverse complement strand
AACTCAGTGACCGCCGCAAGTAAACTCATCGCAAGAAACGAAGCCAATGCTTTTTCAAAACGTATCGTTGCTTTCGGTAGGCTACGTGTTACCTCCATTGGTGATCACGTCTGCGGATATCGAGTTGCAATTGGACGCAGTTTACCAGCGGCTCAAGCTGCCTCAAGGGCGACTTGAGGGGATGAGTGGAATTCGTGAACGTAGGCTTTGGCAGCCAAGGACACGTATCAGCGATATGAGTGCGGAGAGCTGCCGTCGAGCGCTCAGCGCTGCAAACGTTGAGCCATCAGAAGTGCAGTGTCTCATTCACGCAAGTGTTTGCCGTGAGTACCTCGAACCAGCGACGGCTTGTCGCGTTCACCATCTGACTGGCTTACCGGAAAATGCCTGGGTTTACGATGTTTCAAATGCTTGTTTAGGAATAATGAACGGAGCTGTCCAAATAGCCCAACTCATTGAGAGCGGAGCGATTCGGTTTGGCTTGGTCGTGGGTACCGAGGACTGCCGCGGACTTCTAGAAGCCACTATGGATCAATTGAATGCCGATTCAAGTCTAACACGCCAGTCGATCAAGTCCGCATTTGCCTCGCTGACGATCGGATCAGGAAGCTGCGCCTGGCTCTTAGGCGATAGTCGTTATTTCGAAACGAAGTCGCCCGGTTTGGGAGCAACTATTCGCGGGGCCGTAGCCGTAGCTCGGACTCAGCATCATGCGCTTTGCCAAAGCGATACCGATCAAGCGGGTAGCGGTATGCAACCGATCATGAACACCGATTCGGAATTGCTATTGGAGGCAGGGGTTGAGACCGGCAAGGCAGCGTTTGACCAATTGCTTTTGGAATTAAGTTGGCAGCGAAACGAGATTGGTGCAACGGTTTGTCATCAAGTTGGTTCGGCACATCGAAAAAGGATGCTGGAAACGCTGGGAATGCCAATCGAGACGGACTTCGCAACGTTCGAGAGATTAGGAAATACAGGATCGGTTGCGTTGCCTACAGCACTAGGGATTGGCCTTTCGCAGTCGCAGTTTCCATTGGATACAAAATCGGCACTGTTAGGAATCGGATCTGGCCTCAATTCAGTCATGATGGGAATCGAATTCGGAACGGTAGCAGTCTGCGGCGCAGCCTAAGGAACAGTCCCGCAATAACTTCCGTATTCGGAAAATGCCTTTACATCGTTATCGTAGCTGAAAAAGTGACTTCCCAAGGAGTATGGGCTTGTTGATTTAATGCGATTTGCAAAAATAATGATTAGCCGATGGGCGTTAGCCCCGGTTGTTGGCGAATGAGCCGACGCTAACGCGTTGCGGCTAATTAAATCAACGAGCCCCTATGCCATGGACGGCTATTCAGCAGAAATTAAAACACAGTTGGTGAGGTTGATCGAAAACTTCCGGCAAGTTGTAAAAGATCATACCGCTGGCGAACCTATGCGTGCGGACGTTAAATGGAACGATCTTTCGCGTCGCCAGATTTCCAACGCCATCGTACTTTGATTTGACGAATCACAAACGCGGCATAGATCAACAGAAGCATCTTGAGCCCCACCGTCATGGCACCGTATCGATCATAGTAACTGATCAAGATGTAAGGGGCCATCAACAGAACGAAAAGGAGAATCGTGCGCGATACCGCAGGCTCCAGGGGAAACTTCGCAAGAACGATCAGCACCATGATGGCGAGAACAGGAATCGGATGTACGATCCGAGTCCAAGTCATCGGCCACCCATCAGCAAAGTACTCATCCATCACCGAAAAGGAGTGATAGTACCAAAGTGCCGCTTCCGCTCGACTCACTACCCGCATTAAGAATTGGAGCGGGTTGCTGCAAATGCTTGATTTGGCCAAATCGCTCTTCTCATGGATAAAGGCTATCTCTCCCACCGCAACGTAACGCGCCATTTGTTCCCCATTCGGACTACTCCACGGATGTCCCGACATGGATTGTGAATCGAGAACCCCATCGTCGTCATTGCATTCAGACTGCCAAACTTCATACATCCCATTGGGTTTCACAAAGCACCATTCTCCCATCACTACCCGATTACGAATCATCCAGGGTGAAATGGCAATCAACCAAATTAGAATCGCGAGCCACATTCGATTGAACACGAGTATCTTTCGAAACCTGATCCCAAAGGGAACGAAAACGGTCATGACGATCCAAGCCGCACCGAGGATGGGACTACACAACGTGATAAATCCGCCCCACCATCCCCAGAAAAACGCAAGCCGACTGCTCGCTTCACGATTCCACGCTCCTAAACTGACCCACAGCAAACTCACCACCAATAGCAACAGCCCCGTGTCATGAGTCATCTGAAACAACTGAAAGAAATGAGTCACGAGAAACAACAGAATCGCGACCACGGCAAGAGCAAGCGGAACGTTCAGTCGTCTCGCTTCAGCTAGGACAATCCACACGGCTGACCAAACGCTAATCCCTTGCAAAACGATCATCGCATTGACCAGAGAAGTGGGGGACGGAAACAACCATCTGAACCCAGCCATCGCATAGGGAAGCACCGGTGGCATCCAAGCCGTCGGACCCGTCTCCTTATGAAACGGATCACTGAAGCCACGTCCCTTCAGAACCGCAGTTGAAATGCAATGGTATTCGGCACCGACATGCGATCGAAAGTCCCCTCGCAACCATGGAAATGACCCAGGCGTGCGACTCTTCCATTCAGCAATTCCCATGAAAATCAGGACGATTAGTAAACTGAGGCCAGCATCCATCCATCGTTTTGCAATCATGGGTTGTCAGGCTCCTGTTCCGAGCAATCGTAGACTGCAATCGTCGGCGTAATCCACTCGACCGGCTCAAGCAAGCACAGTTCACGAAACCTTTCTAACAAGGGCCCAGAGTACCCCATCGAACTCCAATCACTGTAACGAACTGCCCAAGGTTCGGCATGAGCGAGACCACGCGAAACGATTAGCGGCTTCCATCGGCTAGAGACACTCTGTTCCCTAAGTTTGCGAGGTTTATTTTCGCGGTTTAACGCACGATCAATCGCACGATTCAAGTCATCGAGCGTTGCGATCCGCCGCTCTGTTTCGTTCCAAACGCGACCATGTCCTGAAAGAATAGCGCAAACGAGCTCATCGTTCGATATTAACTTGGCAGCTTTCTTTGCTTCGATCCAGCCGTGTACATGAAAAATATCTTGCCCATAGTCAAAGTTGCTATCGTTCAGTGCCATAGGGACTCGGTAGCTACCACCAAAAATCGGACTCGCATACGAAAAAGGCGAATGCCATTTGGTTGGCAAATCGACCACCAACAGTATCGCAATAATCGTTGCAAACACCCGTTGAACAACCGCAGTGCTCCCAGGCGAGTTGGTCCTCGTCAGGAAAAATGCCGAAGCGATGATCAGCGGCGGCAGTGCGGGGATGAGGTAACGAATGTTCCAAACCAAGTTCACTTGCATCGCGAACAATGCCGCGATCGAGACAACGGTCAAACAACAAAACAAGATGAAACCCCTCGAGTCATTCGCTTCCAGGGAACGATTCCATCGTTCTGCAGCATTCATGCCGACCAAACCAGCCAGGGATCTGACCCATCGAAATAATCCAATCGCTAGCCCGAGTACAAGTCCCACCAGCAGTGCCGGTTGCTCCTTGATCAAAAACCCGACCAGAAAGAACCAAGGCAATTTGCCAGGAATCCGCTCGCCGAGTAGGTATGCACCGCGAGGGGCATTCATGTCCGCCAGTTGCTGATCGATTCCTTCGAGAAACAACTTGGGAAACGGGGAAGGCGTACTGGCGACGACACTCTTCCACCCCACCGCATGATTCGTCTTAAACGGACGAAACTCACGACTGATGAAATCATGCTTACCAATGGGCACGAAAGGCTTTTGAAAAAGGTACAAAGTCTGGAGCGTCAAACAAGCGATCAAGGCATGACTAAACCAACGCCCGAACAACGACCCCGTCGCTTTGCCCAAGACAACTGGCCTAAAACATGCGACTACTTTAGCAAGGAACGACTTTCCCTCTCGGTTGAGTTGGCCACCAACCTGTTGCCGTCTATCGCGAACCACGCAACAGATGGTCATGATCATCACGAACGCGATGTAGAGCGGAGCGAAAGTAAACTTGGTACCGATCGCAATTCCCCACATCGCCCCCGAAAGCAAGAGATTCGTCCAGCATCGCGATTCTATCCATTGTAGGGAAGACCACACGATCGCACACATGGCTACCCCAGCGGGTGCATCCGCCGATACAACCCAACCCTGACCGAGAATCAACGGTGATGTACACCAAAAAGCTTGGACCATCAGTTTCATCGCGATCGAAAATCGCGAACAAGAGATCCAAAGCAAGACGGAGCCCACCAGCAGCGTCAGCACACGAAACAACCGGGCCGTGACCAACGCCTGATGAATCACTTCGCGATTCTGATTCATCAGTGAATCGCCGAAGCTGAACTCGTTTCGAAACGAGTTGCTCAGATAAGACGAATCGATCATGGGCGGGACTTGAAGCGATGGCATGCAAGGTTCCGCCAGGGCTGTAAGCCATTTGTTTGCGGGCGGATTCACCCGAAAATGACCAGGATCCGAATACTGAGCCAGCGCGATACCGCTGGCAAGGTGAGCCAGTTCATCAAACAATGGGGACGAGACGATAGCAGCCCGAACCGTGATGCCACACATCAATGCGTTCAGGAGCAACGCGATGACAAAAGCCAGACGATCGCCATTGCGGCAAAAAAGATTCGCAAAACGCAGATTCACAAAGCACCGGACGCATGAAAGGTAGAAAAAAAGGGTCCCGCCGATGATAAGCGACAGCGATAGCAAAGCCTAGTACATTCCCGATGCCAAAAAGTGGCGGCAAGCATGGTCACGTGATCGTGCGTATTTGCGTACATACTCCAAGTGGTTTAGGCTTCCAGCCTGCGTGTCGAGCAATAACCACACAGGCAAGATGCCTATGCCACGTATAGAAACAGAGCCTAACCAAAGGTTTTTGCCAGTCGCTTCACCAACAAACGCATGGCCTGTCACAATCAGAATCAGTACACAATCGATTCGAACAAACACTTCGCTACGCCGAAGCGAATCTAGGTATTGATGGCTGACATTGCATCCTCTCGCACGACTCTCAGAACATCTATCACTCGCACGGACAAAAACTCGAACAAAGATCAACGTTGTACCTTGAAGCTCGAAAACTTCCGGCGTTGTGAGCGGGAAAAAACTTTCGGAATTCAAGTCAATTTTGTTGACACGGTGAATTCAGGACGCTCTATTGTTCTGCAGTGATTGAGCAATTCACCCTGTTTCGGAAACAAATCGTGGCAACAGCCCAACAGCCCAACAGCCCAACAGGCCGATTTGTTTGTCTAATGATTGGAATGTTATTGCTGTTCACTGCAATCGCGAAATTGTGGATGCTGCTGACTGATTCTTTCGCCGACGTGCGTGTTAGTCTGCCAAAAGAAATATTGTGGGTTAGCGTTGTCGCCGAGTTGGTTCTAGCTTGGGTTAATTTCCGCTTCAGGGACCCTCAGTTCTTATCGGTTGTCAACACGACTGTTTTTGCTTCTTTTGCCATTTTCGCTATCGTTCGGTTGGCGATGGGATATGCATCTTGCGGCTGCTCAGGGAAGTTAGAGCTGCCGGCTTGGCTCTTTATTACTCTTGATATTGGAATCGTTTCTTGGTTTTTGCTCCCTCGTTACAACCGAAAAGAAACTATTGAGGGTGCAGGTCGTTTGGTCAATTGGTGGCGCGAGCTTACGGTTTCTGCAAGAGGGCGATTTGCGGGGCTAGGATTTTTCGTAGTCGTAATTGGTTTCTTGCAGTTCCCGTTCGCTGGGCCGCTACGTGCGAAAATCTTCGGCGAGCAACCTATCCAAGCGAGCGTGTATCTTGATGAGAATCTAATACTGGGCGAGCAAAAAAAAGGGCGTGTTGTGATTTGGAACCAAACGAATCACGCTGCTAAAATTATTGGCGTAGCCAGATCTTGTCGTTGTTTCGATTTGGTAGAGAATCCTGTTGGTGAGTCGATACTTCCACATGATCGAGTACCGTTCGCGATCACGATTAAACCAAACAATCTCGGCTCGCTTCGTCAGCGTGTTGAGCTGTTTTTAGATCATCCGGAACAGTTCCGGATGAACATTGATGTAGTAGGTTTTGTAAAGGGCGAAAGATAATGAAATCCTTTTGGTCTCAGTTTGTAGGCGTTTTTTTTGGGTGTGCAGTTTCATTAGTGGCGTTGAGTTCTATTTCCTTCGCAGGAAAAGGGGATGGTTGTACCTGTCCTTCTAACACTGCTGCTTGCACAGGGACGGCCACCGGCGGCGGAGGTTGTGGAAGCTATATCTGCACCAGAGGGGGCGGTATTGCGCAGTGTGATTAAGAGAGTCTTCGATCTGAAACAACTAAATCGACAACGTGTCCGAGAGATTGTTGTGTCTCGCTCACGTTAGTTGGGTTGCATAAGCGACTGCTACTGTCTTGCTATTATTCCCAAATCCTTGGACAGAAATTCTATGAATATATTTGCTCTTGTACTGGTAATATCTGTACAGGGATCGGTAGAAACAGAATCTGCGTTCGTGATCGACCCCTCGCAACTAATTTCCAGACTAGCTGACGCAGATGCAGTAAATGAAGCACTGTTTAGAAACTTTGCTGTTCAAGTAGAATCCGTGATTATCCGAACCCAGAACGACGTGAGAACAGAGGAAAGTAAAACAACAACATGTAGCCGAAGGGAAGACAAAATACTGGCGATCGTAGAGAGATCTGGAGGCAAAAATAGTAATCAAATAGTGTCCTGCCTAAATCCAGAGCGTTCCTATTATTTCCGTCTCAAGAAGTTACCGAATGAATCCATTTACGAGGTAGAAAACTTCGTGTCCCCAGAGAATAGTGTGCCATCGGCTCGAACCGCGTTCGATTCTGCACGATATTTTCGTTCCCAGCTTTTTTACAGGACTAGTGCTGGCGAATTACTGTCGGATTTAGTCAAGAGTTCTGAAATTAAGAGTATAAGCGAAATGGATGGAGTTCATCGACCACTTGAGATTGTCGGTTCCTTCCCAACGGGAAATTATGAACGATTTCGTTTAGTTGTGTTTCAAGATTTAAATCTAGCCATCAGTTTGTTAAGGTTCGACTTTAAGGGAGATAACGATGAGGAGTACATCGCTACGAAGATTGACTACAGTGATGAGAGCGGAGGTAACCCCGTCCCTCTTAGAGCAGAGATTCATCAAAGGACTGTCGTGAAATTCGATGGGAAACCGAAATTGTACGAGCAGATTGAGAACCTAAAGTTTGGCGATTTTCAATTCGAACCACCATCCCCTCAGATCTTCGAAATTGAACACTACGGCGTTCGAAATTTGGCGGTCAACAGGAATGGAGCCTCATTCATTTGGAATAGTCCGTTCTCGCTTGTAATTCTCGGGCTCGTGGCTTGCGTCGGGTGTTGCTTTTATTTCCGCATGAAGTTTTCTTCGGGTAGCTGAAATGCAAACGGTTCAACGACGGTTAGTTTATACTTTTACACTAATCGAATTGCTGGCAGTTTTCGCAGTCGCCTCGCTTTTGACTAGCTTTCTTCTGCTGGCTGATCAAGTTGCTCGGGACGCTTCTCGGCGGATTCAATGCACGAATATCCTTTGACAACTGGGCTTGGGCTCCCAAATCATTTCAGCGCGTTCCAATCCATGCTTAGCAACGGTTGCCCTCGAACTGGTAACCAAATCAAAAGCGCCAGCGACGCAATTGTCACTATTTTTGCGAATCGAAGATTATTATAAAGTCCCTTCAATCAATTCGGCTATCGAATGAACGTGGTGAAAAAGCATCAATCCAATGGGTAATCCGAGTTGCAATCGTTTTTTCATTGTAGGTGCCCCTCGTTCTGGAACGACCTTGCTACAGGCAATGCTGAACCGGCATCCGGACATTGCTGTCCCGCCTGAAACCAAGGTCTACTGTGATTTCCATGATTGTTCTCGTTCTCAACGGACAAAATGCGAAAGTCGTCTTCGATCGGATTTTGAATTACCATTTGATTGGACCTTTCCAACAGCAACGGACCAACTGCTTGTGTCGCTTCAGTCCGAATTTCTTAAGACAGTTGGGCGTATCGGTGTAAGTTGGGTCGGCGAGAAAACGCCAGAACACACATCGCGTTTGCCTCAAATCAGAAAAGATTTTCCAGACGCACCCATCATTGCCATGGTGCGTAATGGGTTCGATGTTGCCGCCAGCCTGACTCGCGTTCCTTGGATACGCTGTGGACATGGCTCAGGCGCAATCGTTTGGAACTATTACATGAAACACATCGGTCGATCCTACAAAGTCGATCCAAACCGGTTCTTATTGGTCTCCTACGAGGCGCTTTGTCGAGATCCCATATCGACGTTGAACCAGATTTATTCGCTATTGAAGGTTGATGCAAACTTCGCCGAATCATGCGTGAAACCCAATCCCGACCGAGACCGCTTTCTATTTCCTGCCCGCGAGTTGGCGTGGAAAAGTCGCGCTCTACAACCGCTGCAGCCAGCTATTTTTAGCGACCCAGTACGTTCGGAGGTGCAGCATCGGCAAGTCCGAGTTGCCTGTGAGCCAATGCTAGAACATTGGGGGTACATCGATGCAAACTGTCCAATCTCGGCCAGCGAACGATTTTACTGGAACGCAGTTAACGCATTCGAATGTGCGAGAGCAGTTGCCTCGCTTCCTCGCGGCCGTTTTGCGAGTGAGGTTTCGACTCTTTCTCGTAGCCAATTTGCGAAGATGCTTGGAATTCGCGCTCATACCAAGGGGTTTTCACTAAGTTCAAAGGATGGAGATCTAGACCTGCAGAATGAGGGAGTAGTCCATTGAACTCTCACATTCTGGGATTTGATTTTGCAGCCAGCATTCTGTTTTCGATGTGTGTATTGTTCATCTGGTGGATGAGCTACCGTGTTGTTTCGAGAATCGCAATTGTCGTTAGCACAACCGAAATCGACTTGACAAGGGGTTCCGATCCCAGTGCAAACAATCCATACCCAAGGGCGCTGTTTGCGCAACGATTGATGATTCAGATTTTGTTGGTTTGGGGCACCCTCGTTTTCGCCTCGTTTGTGCTGGGGTCTGTCGGTTGGTTGTCAGCATGGACTCTTAATGGGACTATGATCGCGATATGGGGTGCAGCAGGAATGCGACTGAAGAATTTGCCGCTAAATCCACTAGTGCCATCGTTTCAACATCGTACTCATCGAATCGCATGGAACCATCTCTATCTGGCTTTGCTTGGCTCCGTCGGCATTGCCCAGGTTTTCCAGATGGCGATCCTCACGCTACCACAAGACTGGGATACGTTGGCATACCATCTGCCCTTGGTCGATAGTTGGATTCAAACGGGGAGTGTATGGAATCAGCGATGTGCTTTCTGGTATGTGCCAGGGAATAGTGAACTGCTGGCATTTTGGTTTTGTTCGCCGTTTTCGGGAGATTATTGGGGACAACTCAATAACGTGCTGGTGGTTATTTTACTGGTAACGGCGTTGATGGAGATCTTACATTTTTGCAGGATTGAAACCTTCTGGCAGCTCATTGCCACGACAGGCGTTTTGGCTTGTACCCCAGTTCTAAGGCAGATTGCATCGGCTGAAAATGACATTGCGGTCGCAGCACTCTTTCTCTCTTCGATGTACTTCATCTTGCAACTGAATGGATGGACTTCGGAGTCCAACATTGCGAAGCTACGCTGGAATGTCTTGATGTTGGCAGTATCGCTCGGTTTGATGGCGGGTGTGAAGTATTATGCGCTAGGTTATGTTGCCATCGCTTGGCTTGTAGCATTTTTCGTATTGGTGGTAAGACATCCATTTCGAAGAAGCCTTCAGATCGTTTCGATTTTGGGAATAGGAATCTTGGCACTGGGTGCTCCCTGGTACATTCGAAACTGGATCGTAAGTGGATCCCCCTTATATCCGAAAGGATTTCGTTTGCTGGGGATTCCTGATGCGTGGGAGAACATTCGTCCAGACCTCGCCGAAACCACTCTATTGCTCGGAAGTACATGGGAAACATCACGGATGCTATTCTTCGCTTGGATTACTCAAGGAGGGATGTATTTACTACTAGCAGTGCTGAGTGTTGTACCGCTGAGTGTTTTTTCGCTCATAGCGGCGATCCGGAGGGAAAAACGGATTACATGGCTAGAAAGAGCAGAGAAGTTTACGAGTCCAGGATCACTGATTGCGATTGCATGCTTGGGTGCGATGGGAATTTATTTGGTGACTCCGAATGTCATCGAAACAGTCAAAGGCACGCGGAATATGTTGCAGTTGCAATACCACCCCGTCCGATTCGGATTTGCCTTTGCTTGTCTTTCGGCAATCTCGTTCACATTGTGGTCGCAGCGGGCATATCTTTTCTTCAGAGCACGCTCTTCGGGAATCGCTCGGGCAATGAAGTTTGCGATTGCTTCTGCCGCCGTGGGGTCTCTGATTTGGACACTTATACCGCAATACGGTTTACGAACAACGATTCATCCAACCATTGCGCATGTCTGGTTGCATCCGTCATTGGATATTCAAGCGATGGATTGGCTTGTGCTAACTCTCACCTCCTTTATCGTTCTCGTCTTGCTAAGGGAAATAGGGTTGTGGAACCGCCGAGTCGGTGTGCCCGTTTTTCTTGCGGCGATGTTTTGCTGCACGACTCCTTGGCAGGCGAAACATTGGCACGAGTCTTTTGATGGTCATTTTCAGACTCTTTTAATGGATAATGTTAGCAGAACGCTCGATTCCGTTGCGGAACAAAATGATCCAGTGTGTGTTTGCGAGTATCGGTATTATGGGATGCTGGGTTCGTATCGACAGCATTCGATCACTCGTCCATTATTCACGCGGAGCGACGCCGACTTCCAAGCTTTTCTTGAACAAGGCGATTTCCAATTTGTGGTTGTCCTAAAAAAGGATGATCACTGGTTGCGAGAATACGAGCACTGTTTGGCATGGATCCAAAAATCGCCAGAGCGGTTTCAACATGTTGCAGAGAGTGGTGATAAGATTCTCTTTAGGAGAAATCGGGATGAAAAGACATTTGAACGGGATTAACTTGAGTTTTTCGATGAGTGAATGTCGACGCCCAAAGATATACGGGTTCGGCAGTCGTTATTTACGAGGGCCTGTCAATCACGCGGCTATTGCTCGGGGGTTTTCGCTCGTCGAACTGATGGTAGTTATTTCCATCATCTCTATTTTGATAACTTTGCTATTGCCAGCCGTACAAATGGCTCGCGAAGCTGCCCGAAGAATATCATGTAGCAACAACATGAAGCAATTGGGTTTGGCAATGCAGCAACATGCGGCGGCACTGCGGTATTTTCCAGGCAATGGAGGCTACAGCACCAACTCGATCGTTCGGTCGGCTAGCGGAACAAACCAAGGGATCGGAACGGAAGACTTCGAAGCCAATCAAACATACCGATGGGGAATCGGCAATCCCAGCGGCGATCAAAAGGGGGGCCAACCCGGTTGTTGGGCCTATTCGATTCTCGCATACGCCGAGCAATCAGCGGCATATCAAGAGGTAAGCTTCGGCGTCAAGCAGCCTCTCTACTTATGCCCATCGCGCGCAAGGCCGGACCCGCAGGTACCAACAGAAGATTCTCGCGGACGCTATGATGCCGCAGGATGGGCTTGGAGCAAAACCGATTACGCGGGAAATCTGAGAGTCACTCCCAATGCTCCCTTGCGCCTCCGCCTCGCTTCCATTTCCGATGGACTATCGCAAACATATTTACTCGGCGAAAAAGCTTACGACCCATCCGTTCAGACTCCGACGAGTTGGTACTGGGATGAGCCAATTTTTAGCGGAGGTTCGAAAGGAACTGCGCGTGCAGGGCTTCGGATCGCGGAGGATGGTCGAGGAATCGAATTTAAGGAAAACTGGGGATCAGCTCATCCTCAAGGTGCACAATTTTGTTTAGCGGATGGGTCGGTCCACTTCATCGCATCAGACATCAACTGGAAGACGATGCGAGCGCTGCTGACTCCGGACGGTGGAGAAGTAGAAGCTATGGAGGCATTCAATGAATAAGCGACTATCGCGGTTAACGACGCATCTACTGGTGACCGTCGTTTTCATTGGATTCGGAATAGGAAATATTGGACCCATAAACTCGCTAGTTTTTGCTAGCGAGTCTATCGACATAAAACTTGATACTGGTGCTTTAAAGGATCCACTGCTCGACGTCGTACTGCCGCCCCGCACGAGTCCAGATACCGTCAAATTTCTACCGAACGGGATCTTGATCCGACAAGTCGCAGACGTGCAAGGGAAAAAGACAGGAGTAGCGGGTATGAAGTTGCATTCTAATGCGACTGGTGATTTCACTTTTTCACTCGATTTTGAATGCAAGAAGCTGGAAAAGGCAAAATCAGGCTGGGGACAAGGGTTGATGATTCGTGTAATGACCGATGATCCAGCAACGCCAGTCATGGCTTTTGGTTGTGTTGCGAACCAGCAATTCGATCGTGGTTATGTAATCCAAATCAATCATCCACAAGGAACACCCCAGGAGCGATTTGCAGGTCCGTTAAATTTCGAAAAAGGAACATGGACAATTCAACGCATTGGTTCGAAACTCACTCTGTCTGTTGGTAAGGATCGAGAGTCCGCCGAGATTCTAAAAACGGTACAAGGAACCAGCGCAAGTCTTGCAGGTGTCCACATTTGGTGTACTCGTCAAGAATCTGGAAATAGCCCCGCTGAATACCTGCTGAAACGGTTGCGATTCGAATCGGATTCCATGTTCACCTATAAAGTTGCACCAGCGACTTTTTGGAATTGGTGGACACTATTGGCGATTGTAGTCAGCGGCAACATGGTAGCTTTTGTCGCGATCTATTTGCTCCAGCGACGTACTCCCAAATAGACAGGACAAGAACATCCGATTGTCCATTATCATTCCGGTTTACAATGAACGGCGAACGATTGTTCAGCTCATCGAGCGATTGCAGAACTCGGGCTGCGCCGGTTATGAGTGGATTTTTGTCGACGATGGCTCGACGGATGGTTCGGTCGAAATCTTGAAGGCTCACGTTCCCAGCCATCAAGGTCTCTTGCTCCAGCCACGCAACGCGGGCAAGACAGCCGCGGTACGAGCAGGCCTGGAGCGAGCCACTGGAGAATGGGTGATCATTCAAGATGCGGACCTCGAATACGAGCCACGGATGATTCCGGTCATGATGGAGGTGGCGAGTCGTGCGGCAGAGCAGTCCATTGCGATTTATGGCAAGCGACGGAGCTATTGGTGGAATCCAAAACGATGGATCTTTGCGTCGGGAGTGTTGGGCGTCGATATGTTGCTGTGGTACCACTACGGTGGTTGGGTACGTGACCATGCGACCTGCTACAAGCTAATGCCGACCAAATTGCTTCGCTCGTTGGACTTGAGTTCAACTGGCTTCGAGGGTTGCATAGAGATCACGGCCAAGCTGATGCGGATGAAGGTGCCGATCAAACAGGTTGACATCACCTATCAACCAAGATCGGTGCAGGAGGGTAAGAAGCTGACGATTGGCTATGCGAGGGAAGCTTGGCGAGCGGTACACCAATTCCGTAGCTGGAAAGCAAACCAATAGCATTGGTTCGCATTGGCTGAGGCAACACGAAGAAAAGCAACTCTCGCAAAAAATGCTCCTCTCGGAACGGATACGAACTTTAGTTCCAGTCTTACTGATGACTAATACATTGATAGCGATCAAGGAGTTTCGTGACAAGGTGGAGCTACTTGAGTCGGAGATTGTACGAATCGAATCCTATTTGCGGATGGAACTCCACCGAGCTGCCTCCGACTCTCCTCAATTGACATGCCTATGCGAATTCCTCTTGAGAACAGAAAAGACCATCTCAAAGTCACCATCTGCCTCATCTTAACAAACTAAACCCAGTTTCTCCTATTGACGTTTCTAAAGATTTTTAGGTCTCTACAAAAGCTGACATGCACCCAAATGGAAGGGGCTAATTCAACTGCCCTTTACCTATACTGCGCCGTTGTGCTAGGCTCCTCATTGACCCACGGCGATCCTAATGGATAGGTCGCTTCGTAAATGGATTTTTGGTGAGGGAGGAGCCCTAGTATGCACATTATTCGAATGGATATCGACCGGAAAAGTTCGGCGGAACGCCTGCAGATCGGTACTCTCGGCTGCGGCTTGAATGCTGTCTATGCGACAGCCGCGACCGGTAGTTCTGCCATGACTAGGTTTATCAAAGGACTACTTTTTCGCGGCCATTGTTCGAACGAGTTGAACTACGACGAGGA
>JAYVPE010000552.1:0-3815 GCA_043757575.1 Pirellula sp. | reverse complement strand
AAGAAAGTATCGCTATGCAACGCCGAATGGCAGGCTGGAACGATAACTACTTGACGCAACTACTTGGCCTGACAACACTTTAGTGTGCGTTTGCCCTGTAAGCGCCAGCCATTCGTTGGTCCTCCTGAGAGCAAATTGAAATAGCTAGTGTAATTCGGATGAATACGCAATGCTGAGATTATGCTTAGCCCACACAAAGAAAACGCGAAAAATCGGTTCCAACGCCAATTGTTCATCCGCGAGTAAATCGCAGGTAAACATAAGTTTTCTCGTCGCACCATTTTAGATATTTCTTCTTTTTTTAGCCGCGCGCCTGACGATGTGAGCACTGGTTCTAAATCATCACAAAGTATCATAACTCGAGAGCTAGTTCCCTTAGCCAATATCGGACTCTTCTCATTTCCAGAAGGTCTCAGTTTGCCTCTGCCAGCGAAAACCTGCCACGCTACTAGTCTAGTTCCGCATCTTTTGACACATAAAATAAAGCAGCATCCGCAAATGGCCATGAATCGGGCCTGGCTTCCCTAAAATAGGAATTTTCTTTGTGAGTTAACTGTTCCGAAGACAACAAATACCAACCGGCAGTCGGAATACGCGTTCCACCTTCCGAATCGCGGATTCTCCACTGTACACTCGTTGTCACGTATAAATCAGCGACCAGTTGTGAAGGCCCCCCCAACTCGGAGACAAACACAACTGTCAGAGGTCGTTTTTCCGGATGAATTCGCGCCCAATATGCCATCCGATAAGTACTTTGCCCAGAATCTACGTTGCTCAAACTCAGATATCGCCAGCCATTCTCAGGACCGCCAGCCAAACAATTGAAATGAGCATGTGCCTGACCAACGTGAGTCGCATGATAAACCACGGTTCCGAGTAAACTGGTAATGATCGTGACTGTCGCAAGCCACCGAGGTAGCGCAATCATTGTCCGTGCGGCCATCATGTAAAGAAAGCCAAATGCCGGTAGAACATAACGAAGATGATGTGTAAAGCCTGTCTGGCTGCTCACCTGTGCTAGGAATAGTCCAGCGACCAATGGCAACAACCATTCACCCCTAATCGATTGGTGATGGTGCAAGTAGCTTGCGACCATCGATAAACTACCAATACCAATAAGCACGAAATACCCGATCGGAAACTTGACTGCCATGGCCACGAAATAATAATACCACCAACCTCTCAACTTCCACTCCCCTTGTAGATAGCAAGGCATTCCTCTATCGAACTCCCATTTCAAAAAGTCGATGCCTTGCAACATATCACTGGGAATCGGAATTGGAACTGAACCTAGCAGCGTCCCACGGAAGCGATTGCCGTACTCGAACCGCGACACGCAATCACCTTTTAGCGGAGTGCTCAAGAATTCAAAATCACCAAGCGGCCGTCCAGTACCATTGAAACCATAAACGAAGTTGATGATGATGACAGTGCAGAACAATGCAAATGCTAACTTTCCCAGCCGTCGGCATGCGTAATCCCAACGTAGAGCTATGGCACCAAAAATCCGTTCCTTACTTTCAGACCATTCGGATCGACCAAGCAGGTCATGGATCAGCGTGACACAGGGCAACAACACGAAAAGGAACAACCAGGAGAACTTCGACAAAGTCGCTAACGCTAAACCGAAACAAAACTTCCACGGAATTTCATTCCTACCTCCATGCAACCATTTCGAAAACCAATAACAAGCAAACAACCCAGTCGCTGCGGCTGGCAAATCGGGGCCCACTGTGGCACTGTAAGTAATGACATCCGGGGAGAGCGACCAAAGCGTCAGTGCCAACCAACCTGCTCCCCTGCCGTACAACTCCGTTGACCACGTGAAGATAGTCCACGCTCCAAGCAAGAAAAACAAGAGCATCACGGATCGCGCGAACCGCAATTGGCGTGGTACTTGTGCTAAGTTGTCACGGATCCAATTTTCAGCGAAGACATATTCATTGCGTTGATTTGGTGCCGTCAATGAAAACCAATGCATCGATGGACAATCGACTAACAGAGGCAACGCCGCCATCATGCGTGGAAGCGGAGGATTGACTCTATATGCATCCATCCGACCCGTTTCAAGATGATACAACCCCGACGGAATATGTGCTGATTCAAAATTACACCAACCACTTCTGTAGATCTGCGCAACCAACAGAACAGCGACAAACACCGTACCAAATCCTACGGCCAAGCTCCCACAATTGAAGTAAGAAGGCCATGTTTTCTGTTCCACTTGCACTTGGCTACTCCTTTTCTCGGCTAATGCGACTTGTATTCCGCGCGTTATGATAACTGCGGCTGGTTGGACTGCTTGCATGGTACTCTCGGGGGTCATGAGTGCCAAATTTTTTTTATTACATTCTGGTCCTCTGCTTGCGACTAACGAAATGCGGGACAAAATTTGCAAACTCCAGCTCCCTTGGCATTAAAAGCAAGACCGTTAACGTTCCTCTTCCTTTTCAATTTTTGGCCACAAAACACGAGCGCGAAACGGAATTTCCATATTCGATATGCTACCATCATCCGAAACGACAGACACAATCATTTCAGAAGAAAGAAACTCATCTGGCGACAAAGGAGTCAGCTCAACCGTCAATTCATCATCGACATAACGTTTTTCGATGTTCGCCAAACTGGACGAAACCTCTTTAATACTAAAAGGCAGGCCAAAAAAGTCTACAATCTTTATAGTCTCTATTCCTTTCTTTCCACCTTCGATTACTCCAAAATTAACTTCAGCCGGTCCCTGAAACCTCTTAGTTACTGACAGATAAGCCGTTGCTTGTGTCCGCCCCTCAACACCCTTAAACTGAACTTCCATTGGGTAAGAATACAAGCCCTCTATAATTGGTGCTGTTCCAGTAAAGGTTAACTTACAGAAGCCGACATCTTCGGAAGAGTTACTGAAACTGACCTGCAAGGGGTTCTCAAATGTCGCAGGAAACAAATTTTCTATACTAATATCATTGATGTGTATTCGGTAATCCCACCGAATATCTGAACCAACCGTAACTTTTGGCATATTGATATTCAAGGGACTTATGCGTCCGTTTAAGGAAAAATCACAAGTGGCTAAAAGCTGAAAAGACGGAAAGTCAAGTGAATCAGTGTAGATATACGATGATATTTCATGATGCCCTCGCAAACCTTTTGTCTTGATCTTCATATGGACTTTTGTCAAACCAGACGGACTGATTTGAAAAGACTCAGTCCGGAGTTCGCTGCAAGCGCAAGAAGTCATTGTCTTAACGATGCAAACCGATTTCGATGTTTTGTTATGAACTTCGAATTCGACTTCCACGTATTCCTGTTGCTCGGGATCTACGATCCCCACTCTTCTGACAGCAGGCGCAACGAAAACCACTTCTGCAGCTCTACTGGATACCATTCTTAGCGCTAATAGAAGCAACAACACGCTCGCTGAAAGCAGAAAAACAAACCAAGACAATTTCAAGTTGATTTCCTTCGAAAAAACAGGCGACACGAGACAAAAGTTAAGAAAACGACCGCCAAACTGACCGAAGTGACCAGCAACCAATTACTTCGCTTTCTGACTGAGCCCGACAGATTCGATCCAAATCGTTGTGCTTCGGTCCTGAATTGAATTGGGACCCCATCAATTAGTTCAGAAGACGTCGTGCTCTCACCAATCAGCACAGCGTATTCACGCTGGTATCGGACAAAGAATTGCTTGTCAATTGGAAAAGCTATCTGATCCTTTAATCCGTTCGTTAACTCAACAATTGAAACCTGCGGGGAAGCGAGCTGCGGACTGGAAACGCGTCGAATAATAAGGGAAGGAGTCAACGAGATGTCAGTAAAGG
>JAYVPE010000551.1:0-3816 GCA_043757575.1 Pirellula sp. | reverse complement strand
GCCTTCCATTGAATGCAGAGTTTGGTGACAGGATCGTTGCCGTTTGAGTTGCAGTGCCTGCAAAGGTCGTTGCACCAATATGATTTCCGTAGACACCAAAGTTTCCTCCGCCGAACAAATTCAATCGTGTTCCAGTGCACCAGGTTGCCAACGAGCCGAGCTGGAAACCAACCAAGTCGTTTGTAACGCCGTTTCGATAGTAGAAGTCGTCGATACCGCCGTTAAAGTAAGCATCGTTTCTACTTGATGCATACTCCAGTGAGTCTTTGAATCGGAACCAGCGCACGCCTCCATACATATTGAGACGGAGCTTGCTGCACTGGGCGCCGTACCATGGAGCACATGGGCCAGTAGGGCCACTGCAGGCAACAGGATTGCAATCGGATTGGCATGTTTCACCACCGTTTCCAGCCCCCTGAAGGCCGCCGCCATATCCAAGCGAAGAAAGCCCACCGCTGCCGAACCCGAGTCGACGTCCACCGCCCAAGCAACCGGCTGCCGGATAGGCTTGCCTAGCACCGCCGCCTAATGCAAACGAGAAAAAGTTTAACTCGGCGCTATGAAACTCTTGGTCACGCACGATTCGATGCGCGAACGCACCGTTGTACCAGTTATAGACAGGCTGGCCAGGCATTTCTATACCGTATTGCCAAGCGCCAGTTGGTCCACGCAACGTAAACGGTAGATTCGAACGGAGGTTTCCGTTGGCTTGGTCAGATGCTAGGATGGTGGCCGATTGAGGATTTGAAAAGATTCCCCAGTAGGTTCCTATGATCGCGTAGCGGCCACAGCCGAAATAGCGTCCGGCACTTAACTGAACACCACCGGTCGCCCGCATATTGGCATTGGAGGTGCTCAAGAAACTTTGAACATACGGATTTGGAGCAGGTGACGGGTTTGCCCCATCCTCAGTATTAGTCGTTAGTCTTGCGTAGTCATTGCCCAATCGATTGAAAATCAATCCACTTGCACCGAAGATCCAAGGGTTTGGAGATACGATCGAAGGAGCACAGCTTACGGTAGGTTCACTGTAGCAGCTTTCCGCGCCGCCATATCCATAGCCGGGGTTTCCAACTCCTACGCCATGGGTTGCGCAGTTGCCAGCGTTGCAGGCTGGGCATGAACTAGTTCCCGCTTGGGTTGTCATGGAATGAGGAGCAGGGTACATCGGCTGCGCAACATTGGAATTTGGCGATATCTGTATTTGTTCGTACGGCTGTGGGACCGGCTGTGCGTTCAGTGGGGCAGATTGATATTGACTGTTCAGAACGGAATTTTCGATTACAGACGGGGGGACATGCACATGCCCGCCCGGTATGCCGCTCCCGACAGGGCCGCTCCCGACAGGGCCGCTTTGCGCATAAGCAGCCAAATTTGTTTGCCCTTGCGGCGGTGCTAAATGGTTGCGAGTGCCGGGTTGGATGGCAGTTGATGGGGGCAACGGCTTCGCACTAAACGAGCTCGCAGCAAGCCCGCCTGAATCGCCAATCGAATATTGAGCCGATGCGATGCCAGGGATAGCAGTTACCCCTAAAGTCAACGCGAGGCCATGAAACCATGTTTTTCTCACCGGTAAGCTCCTTGCTTTAAACGTCCGTCCTAGACGTGGCATCCATTGCCACACAATCGAGCTCTCAAAGTAGAAAGCTCGATGCAAACGCGATTTCCCCTCCAGGGAGACCGAATACACGTAGTTTTGATCGGCGTTCAAATAGTCTGTCAAACTTCCTTTCAGGTTTTTGCCAGCAAAATATCTTGACACCGGAAAACACAACCGGAATAAGTCATCCAACCCGGAGCTTGAAAGTATGTGCCCCCCCTCGTATTTTAAGGAAATACGTTAGGAAACGCACAATCGGCATATTCAGAACGTGAATTAAGCTAGTCGCTTTGGATCTGATTGTTATGATCGAAGAGTCGAAGGAAAACAGATCTTCAGCAAACAAACGACTTGGGCAAGTGAGACACCTATTCTCCCTCCCACAAGGCCTCAACCCCAGTTTTAACGTATGCGTTCGCTACCCATTCTCGCCGATCACGATGCCTCGACAGATAGCCGTATTCGGCTTCAAACCGATTCCGGAAATGCAAAGGGTTCCTATGCTTTCATTAGTCTAGGCTGCCCAAAAAACTTAGTCGACAGCGAGCAAATGCTCGGGCTATTGCACAAAGATGGTTATAACCTTGTACAAAATCCAGAGAATAGTGATTTTGTGGTTATCAATACGTGCGGTTTCATCGACAACGCTCGCAAGGAGTCCTTCGAAGCGATCGATCAGATGCTCGATCTGAAACGTCAAGGCAAAATTCGCGGTGTGATCGTCACAGGTTGCCTAGCTGAACGGCAGCAGGAGCAGCTATTGGAGGCCCGGCCGGAAATCGATGGACTCGTCGGTGTCTTCGGACGTGACGACATTACAACCATCGTGAATCGGTTTATGGACGGACTCGATGAGCAGAGGACGATCTTCAGGCCTGCCCCGATCCGCGCTTTGGCTGACGATTTCCGTTTGCAGCTAACTCCGAAGCATTTCGCATACATGAAGGTTTCCGAAGGTTGCGATAGACTTTGTACGTTTTGTGCGATTCCAAAAATGCGAGGAAAACATGCAAGCAAGCCGATCGAAGGAATCTTAGAAGAAGCACAAAAACTTGTCGATGGCGGCGTGAGAGAATTGATACTCGTTGCCCAGGATACGACATTCTATGGTATCGATCTGTACGGTAAACCAAGACTTTCAGAGCTCCTAGAAAAATTGGATGCTATTAATGGTGTCGATTGGATCCGTTTAATGTACTTTTACCCGATGTACATCGACGATCAACTCGTGCAAACCATCGCAGGTGCAAAGAAGATCCTCCCCTACATTGATATGCCATTGCAACACATCAACGACACGATGCTCAAGCGAATGGCTCGACGAGTGACTCGCGACAAGACGCATGAGCTGGTGACGAAGCTTCGAGATGGCATTCCCAACTTGGTCATGCGGACCACCATGATCACTGGTTTCCCTGGCGAAACCGACGAACAATTCGACGAACTGGAAGCCTTCGTTGCAGAGATGCGGTTCGAACGCGTGGGCGTCTTTACCTATTCCATTGAGCCGGATACTCCAGCAGCCAAACTATCGGATCATTTGCCAGAACGCATCAAGAAGGAACGTCGCAACCGGTTGATGGCAGTCCAACAGCAAAATGCCTTTGCATGGTGTGCTGAACGCGTCGGAACAAGAATGGACGTATTAATTGACAAAGCCGTCGATGAAGCCAATAACGTTTGGCTCGGTCGATCTTATGCGGATGCGCCAGATGTGGACGCGACAGTGTTCGTTACGGGAGAAAAGGACAGGCCGATCCAGGCTGGTAATATTGTTGATTGTGAAATCGTCTCTTCTCAGCATTATGACCTCGTGGCCGCAGCGGTTGGGCAGATTCGATAATGGGTTTAACGACCGCAAGTTTATCGAATTGGAATGTTCCTAATGCCCTTTCGGCGGCGCGACTATTATTAGCGATCCTCGTTTGCATTCTGATCGAGTGGCGTTTTCTGTTCCCGGCGATGATTTGTTTTTTGGTCGCTGCATGTACAGACTGGATCGATGGCTGGTGGGCTCGGCGATTCCAACAAGTGACGAGACTTGGACGAATCCTTGATCCCTTCGTTGACAAGGTAATTATTTGCGGAGCGATGATCGCGCTGTGCGCAGTTGCGAATTCGGTGATCGTACCGTGGATGGCCACACTCGTCGTAGCCAGAGAACTCATGGTTACCAGCTTGCGAGGAATGATCGAGGGCCAAGGAGGCGACTTCTC
>JAYVPE010000550.1:0-3821 GCA_043757575.1 Pirellula sp. | reverse complement strand
CAACCGATCGGCTTTTCGCATCGTCGCCTCAGCAATTCATGCAACGAGGCCTGAAGATCTTTTTTTAGCGCCCGTGGGTGCGATCGAAAAACTGCTTCATAAAATCAATCGCAAACTCTCCGACGTCGACCTGTTCGAAATCAATGAAGCGTTTGCCTCACAGACAATCGCGTGTATGCGAGAATTGAGAATTGCCCCCGAGCGACTCAATGTCAACGGCGGAGCCATAGCATTGGGGCACCCTATCGGATGCAGCGGAACGCGGGTGTTAGTCACTTTGATGCATGCTTTGCAAACGCGAGGTTTGACTGTCGGCGTGGCTGCATTGTGTTTAGGTGGCGGCGAAGCTGTTGCGATGATGATCGAATACCAAGCAATAGAATGAATATCGACGAGTCCCGCCCATTGAGCTTTTTGCAACGATCATTTGTAGTAAGCTAATGCAAAGCAATCGATTTGCTTTTCCGGGTTCAATCCTCGCGAGGTATATTTTTCATGAGTCCAATGCTATCGGGTATCATTCCGCCGCTCGTTTCGCCTCTTCATGCTCGCGATGAACTCGATCAAAAGGGGCTCGAGCGGTTGATTGAACATGTTTTGGCTGGCGGCGTACACGGTCTATTCTTGCTCGGTACCACCGGCGAAGCCCCAAGCTTGAGCTACCGACTGCGACGCGAACTGATCGATCGCGTTGCATCGCTAGTCGACGGACGAGTTCCAATTCTAGTCGGTATTACTGATACGTCATTTGTCGAGACGGTCCGGCTGGCCGAGCATGCGGCCAATGCGGGTGCGAAGGCGCTCGTGCTCTCGACTCCCTACTATTTTCCTGCAGGCCAAACGGAACTAATGGGATATGTAGAGAACCTGGTCCCGGAGCTACCCCTCCCATTGGTGCTCTACAACATGCCGAGTTTGACTAAGGTCTGGTTCGAAATGGAAACGCTTGAAAAATTGTCGGCAATTCCTCAAATCATCGGCTTGAAAGATAGCAGCGGTGATTTAAGCTATTTTCAAAACGCGATTGGACTGAAGAAATTGAGACCGGACTGGTCTATTATGATCGGTCCCGAGGCAAAATTGCCGGCGGCGATGCGGCTCGGAGGCGATGGTGGTGTAGCAGGCGGTGCAAATGTGTTTCCGCGGCTTTTTGTGGAGTGCTATGAAGCTTGTGTTGCTGGCAATCAGTTGCGAATCGATGAACTGCAGACAGCCATCAATGCATTGCAACAGATCTATGAAGTAGGCAAGTACGCTTCGAAGTACATCAAAGCGACCAAGTGCAGTTTGTCAATTTTAGGTATTTGCGATGACTTCATGGCAGAGCCGTTTCATCGATTTCGAGCACCAGAACGGGAACGCGTCCGAGCGATCTTGGAGTCATTGACGTGAAAAATTTCTTGAAGTGCTGGATATGCTTCTTGGCTTGCGCTAGCATTGTGCAATCCGATGAGCTTGAACCACTGCGATACAACAATCCCGGCTTGGTCGTCGATTTGGGGGTGGGGCTGTGGGCTTGGCCGATTCCGTGCGATGCAGATGGGGATGGAGATTTTGATCTGATCGTGTCATGCCCGGACAAACCATCGAATGGCGTTTGGTTTTTTGAGAATGCCACCGGTGATACTTTGAATGTTAAGATGCCGGTGTTCAAGCCAGGGCGGCTACTCAGCAAGACGGTGCATTACGTCATGCCAAGCTATGTCGACGGGACGATGAGAGTACTATCTCCTGGTGTAGAGTATGTGAACTTTACTACGACTGGAACCAACGAAAAACGAACGCTGCCAATCGACTCGAAATTTCATAAGCCGTTAGGAGTAGAAACGAAAGGACCTAAAGTACGGCACAACCAGTGGCGATACATTGACTTCGATGGCGACGGATCGCTTGATTTAATCGTGGGTATCGAGGATTGGAGCTACTACGGTTGGGATGACGCTTGGGATAATCATGGCAAATGGCAGAACGGGCCGTTGCACGGATGGATTTACATGTTTCGCAATCGGGGCACGACGGACCAACCGGACTATGCCGAGCCGCTCTTCGTCGAAGCAGCCGGCAAACGCATCGATGTCTTCGGTTGCCCATCACCGAACTTCGCTGACTTCGATGGCGATGGCGATCTAGATTTGATTTGCGGCGAGTTTTTGGACTCGTTCACTTACTTTGAAAACCTGGGCTCGCGAACGTCGCCTCGTTATGCCGCTGGGCGAAGGCTCAAAACGGATCAAGGTAATCCGTTGGCCATGGATTTGCAGATGATTGTCCCGGTGGCGTTTGATTGGGATCGAGACGGCGATCTCGATCTCATTGTCGGCGATGAAGATGGTCGAGTAGCATTCGTCGAAAACGTTGGCCGAATTACCGCCGAGAATAGTGCACCCACATTTTCGTCCCCGCGTTACTTTCAACAAGAGGCGGAAACACTCAAGTGCGGTGCATTAGCTACGCCGGTTGGGTTCGATTGGGATGGAGACGGCGACATGGATATTTTAAGTGGAAACACGACTGGCGTCATCGAGTTCTTCGAAAACCTGAGCGGACCGAAGGTTGCGAGTCCGAGATGGAATCGACCTGTTGCGATCCAAGTCGATGGGAAAAACTTCCGAATCATGGCTGGTCCCAACGGCAGTATCCAAGGGCCAGCCGAGGCCAAGTGGGGGTACACGACATTGAACGTTGCTGACTGGGACAGCGATGGGCTGCCAGATCTTATTTTAAACTCGATTCTGGGTCGAGTCGTTTGGCTGAGGAATATCGGTACAGGCCAGAATCCACGGATGTCGTCACCCCAAAATATCGAGGTCGAATGGACGAACGAGCAGCCCGAGTTAGCATGGGGTTGGCTTAAGCCGGATGGCAAAGGTCTTTTGACTCAGTGGCGGACAACTCCCGTAGTCTTCGACTTCAACGCGGACGGATTGCTGGACCTTGCGATATTGGATCAAGAAGGCTATCTAGCGTTTTTCGAGAGAGCTCGCCAAGATGGCAAGCTGATTCTGCAAGCCCCGCGCCGCGCGTTCGTCGATGAGATGGGACGACCGGTTCAGCTAAATGCCGGAGCTGCAGGTAAAAGCGGTCGAAGAAAACTTTGCGTTACCGACTGGGATGGCGATGGCAAGTTCGATTTTCTGTTGAATTCGGCCAATGCTGACTTCTTGAAGCAAGTCGATTTTCAAAATGGAAAATGGACAATGAAAAACGTCGGCACTTTGGCCAAAAAAAATATAGAAGGGCACGACGTGAGTCCGGCGGTGGTGGACTTCGACGGTGACGGAGTACCGGATTTTCTAGGTGGGGCCGAGGACGGTCGGTTGTATTTTATGAAAAATCCAAGGTCCGGAAGAAACTAGAAACGTTCCTGTTTGAATAGGTGGTGGTCGATGCCTTCACGCTCATGCCCCGACTTATTACGCCATCCAAGAATTCTGCTTGCGTTCGATACCAAGCTCGACAGCATGCGTTGTATCCGATGCCCAAAATCCACTTGATTGGAATCGCCGAAGAGCGGCGTCACTACACCACCCTCAATCGGGCGGTCTTGCAAACTGACTGAACGGATCGTTCGCAACGGCGCTACCAATTCTTGAGAGACTGGCTTTGGCGTGTCCGCACGTGGCGATACTACAGCTAACGAAGTAACGCTTTGTGGTATTGGGATTTCCAAACGATCCAACGGACTGGTCACCCGAATATCTGGTCGGTTCAGCACGTGTGTATAAATCATCGTCGTCGCGATGTCGCTATGACCAAGCAACTCCTGAATCGTCCGAATGTCTGTCCCGTCTTGCAATAAATGGGTAGCGAAGGAATGCCGA
>JAYVPE010000549.1:0-3822 GCA_043757575.1 Pirellula sp. | reverse complement strand
ATGCCACGGGAATACGATGAGTAGGTACTGGACGGCCAGGTCGGAAACTTTGAAGTGTCCGGATATCGGCATTGGCATGAAAAGCATCCGCAACTTTTGCAACTGCATCGCGAACAAGTTGAGTCAGAATTTCTGGAGCGATTGCCACACGGGCATTGACCACCACCTCAATCGACTTCGAATGGCAATGGGATGCCAAAGACAAAACTGGTTCATCGAAGCTGCTGATCAAATTCGCAACACCATAATGTCCTTCCCATAGACCAATGGCCTTTAGGTGTGCTGTTTCAGCCGAATGAATTGCAAAGTCCGATTGCAGTTGTTGGATGAGTTTGATCAGGAACTTGTCTAAGTCAACAGGGCTCGTAGCACCAATTGCGATCTGCGAGTTCAGCCAGCCCAGATCTGCTTCGCCTTGAGCGTAGATATCGTAATCGACGTCCATCATGCGACGCCCAAACTCTCCGCGTTGATCGAGGAACTCACACAACGCGGCGAACCCTTCGCCGGTTTTGGCTGACATTCGCAAAATCGGACGCCCAGAGTAGTCGCGATCGAGAAGACCAGCCAACTCATCGATATCAGAAGCCTTGAGTTCGTCGATTCGATTGATCACTACGAAGTCTGCTTCCTCGATTTGCTTACGAAAAATGTACTCTGCTTGTGGTGAAAAACCCGCTTGGGACGTTCCTCTCAAGATGCGAACGCCATGACTGGGCTTGATGATCACTCCGTAAGGCGCGATATCGAACGGTTGTGAATAGACCTGCTGGAGTGGGCGGATTACGGTGGAGACCAAATCGGTACAACTACCAACAGGTTCGGCCAACACAACATTGGGGCGTTGGTCGGCGATCAGTCGTTCTACAGTTGCCGTGAGTTCATTGAAATTGCAACAAAAACAGGAGCCAGCAACTTCGCCAACTTCAAACCCCTGAGCACGCAACTGGCTCGTGTCGACTAGGTCGGTAGCTTGGTCGTTAGTAACGATGGCAACGCGTTGTCCAAGGTCCTGATAGTGGCGGGCTAGTTTTGCAATAATGGTAGTTTTGCCAGCTCCAAGAAAGCCGCCGAGCATTATAAATCGAGGGAGAGTTTTAACATTCATAGAGATGCAATACTTTGTGGTCTGAGAACGAGTTGGTGGAAACCGCCGCCCGCGATTCCGCCGACGATCGGTGCAGTTATATACACTGTCAGCCAACTTAGGTCAGACAGTCCGGGAATTGCAACTTGGCCCCAGCCTGCCATGTACGCAAACAATCTTGGTCCAAAGTCGCGAGCAGGATTGAAACCAGCTTGAGTCAATGGCGCAAAAACGGAGATCAAGGCAGAGACTGTCAAGCCAATGAAGACAGGTGCAAGGTTGCTTTGGGGCCTTGCATTATTGCGAGTGTCTGTCAAGGAGAATACGACAATGGCCAAAATCGCTGTTCCCAAAAACTCTGCCAGCCATGCTTGTTGGTGGGAAAAACTCATGCGAAGCTTGTCGTGCTGGGCAGAATCGTAAGGGGAGTCTCCTGAAGCGAGGCCTCCGGGATTCGGGAAATATTCGCCATAGCACATAGCAGTCACGATGCTTCCCGGCTCGCCCCGCGTCACATGCTTTTCGGATTCTTTAGCCGAAATGAAACCTGAGAAAAGGTAAAACAAGATGGCCGCGCCTGTGAACGCACCGACCGTCTGTGCAAAAATATAGGGCAGAACCAACCGCCATGGATGTCGCCCCCAAACGGCAAATGCGATGGTAATGGCCGGATTGATGTGCGAGCCGCTGATCGAATCCACCGCGTAAATTGCCAGCATGATTGCGATCCCCCACACGACAGCAACTTGCCAAACCCCGCTCTGGGCATTGAGTAATACCGCGGCATGAACCGTTCCGCAACCGATCAGCACGAGTAGCAGCGTACCGAACCACTCGGCAATCATCAGCTTCCAAACGGGTGGCAATGGATTTGACATCGAAATTCTTGTTGGTAGGCAACGCACTTCACGATCGCGATCGGCAAAGATCCTGTTTTAATTCTTGACTGAAAGCTTGTCAACGAATAGCGCAGGTCAAGTCCATTATCGAGATTTGATTGTCCAATTGACGGAAATAGGGAGAACGCTGTCCAGATTATCTTCCATTAGTTTAAAATCGTTTCCTACGGTCGATCCCAATCTCTCCTTTCCAAAAGTGATTTTGCGTCATGATGCGAATATTCTGGCTATTGCCAAGCATTGCAATCGTCCTGTGCACCCATCCCACGTGCGTTGGCCAAGAAAAAAAGGAACCCGTCAAAAGTGTTCTATCGCCGCTTGATTTGCCGACCTCCGCAGATGGGCAACCTGGCGTGGGACCACTTCGGCAAGCCGATTGGTTTCGCAATCTCTGGAATTCAAAACGAAAGAGTTTTGCCGAATCGGCTCAACGCGATCAAGGCGCATTGGTATTGCTGGGTGATTCGATTACTCAGGGCTGGCCCAAACTCGAAGGATATTTTCCTGGGGTCAAGATTGCGAATCGAGGGATCAGCGGCGACACCACCCGCGGAATGTTGATTAGGCTCAAGGAGGACGTACTGGCTCTAAATCCAAGTGGCGTTGTCATGTTGATGGGGACAAACGATCTCGAGGAAATGGCAGAGCCAGAAACCATTTCCAGTAATGTAACTTTGATCTTGAAGGAACTGAAATCCCACAACAGCAAAATGCCCATCGTGCTATGCCTGATTTTTCCGAGTTCCGAATCTAAAACACGACCGACGGCCAAGATTCAGGCAACGAATAAATTGATCACGCAAGCGGTCAAAGGGGACTCGCAAATCATTGTGCTGGACACATTCAAACTGTACGCCAACGAAGCGGGCGATGCCAAAGCAGAGGAATTTCCAGACTTACTGCATTTAAACAATGCCGGTTACGATAAATGGGCCGCTTCGTTACGCCCTTTGCTGGCCACGCTCGGCTTCATGGAAACCGAGGATGACAAGTTCGAGCTGGAGCCTGGTTTTACGAGCCTTTTCAATGGCAAGGACCTGACAGGCTGGGGGTTTCGCGGCAAAACGCCAGAGAGTGATTCAATTCCGCTTGACGGAAAGACAATGTCCCCAGACGGGCGGTATGTTGCGATCCACGGTCGGCTGGTTGTGACGACTCCATCTGAGGGAAGTAGGATTCAACAGCTCTGGACAACGAAAGAGTTCCCGACGAATTTCGTTTTGAAGCTCGAGTTTCGAGCGACACCGAACGCTGACAGCGGTGTCTTTATTCGTAAACCTCAGCTTCAATGCCGCGACTATCCGCTGGCTGGACCTTACAAAGAACTAAAGAATTATCGCCCGCAGAACTGGAATGAGCTGGTCGTCAAAGTGAATGGCGGCGTTGCACACTGCACGTGCAATGGCGAAATTTTAGAATCGGCCTTGAGCGTTCCACCGACCGGACCCATCGGTTTGGAGGGAGATCGAGGGCAGATGGAGTATCGACGAATCCGTTTGCAGGAGCAGAAGCCCTAATTCGACTGTACTAAATTAGACCCCGATGGCCTTTGGTCCGAATTTCGTGGACTTAAACTCTCCATCCAGTTCGTCTCGATGGAAGCCAGACTGACAAGCTAGAAGTCGAGGCCCAATGGCACTCACTTTGTCAATTCTGAGCCTCAATGCGCTAGCATGAGGGCCGGATTTGCAAATGATTACTAGCCTTCCAGCCCGCACGCTAGCGCGGATTATTCATAACCCGAATCCTAATTTTTGAACTTGCGCTTTTCGCAACCGTTCTGTTGGCCAAAGGCCATAATCAACGTAGCCAGGGGCACCGCCCCTGGAAACTCAT
>JAYVPE010000548.1:0-3824 GCA_043757575.1 Pirellula sp. | reverse complement strand
CCATGACTCGTCCGGACGACTGCATGTCCGCGAACACACGTCCGATTCTATCTAGGCCGGAATCGATGGTCGCGAAGAAATCGGATTCCTCACGCCGCATCACTTGAGCGACCCGTTCGGTGGTTTGGGAAAGCTCGGGGTAAACGGCTTTCATCATTTGGGCCACCATCGGAACTAAATGATGGAGGAACGGCTCTCGCAAGCCCATTTGGTGGCCATCTAGGACTGCCCTTCGCAACAAACGCTTGATCACATAGCGAGCTTTTTTCGGACCTGGGTAGACGTTTTCATGGATTGCAAACGTGCATGCTCGCACATGGTCCGTGATTCTTCGAAGTCGGCGACCGTTTTCGCTTTCGTATTGGTACGGAACGCCGCAAACTTCGGACGCGGCTTGGACGATTGGCATCAAGATATCGATGTGGAAGTTGGTAGGAACATTTTGCAGCACACTTGCCGTGCGTTCCATTCCCATGCCGGTATCGATATTCTTGCTAGGCAACGGTCGCAGGTTGTCTGGCGGGTTTCCTACTCGATTGAATTGGGTGAAGACCAGATTCCAAATCTCGACCGACTTTCCGGAATCGAGCGTGAAGTAAATTTCACTGCAGGGGCCACAGACTCCATCAGGGCCTTGACTGGGGGCAGAGGCGGGCCAAAAATTTTCGTCTTCTTCCAACCTGCTAATGCGGCTGGTCGGCAAACCAATCTTTTCGTTCCAAATCTTGAACGCTTCGTCGTCATCCTTGTAGACGGTCACCGTCAATCGTCCCGGCTCGATTCCCAACCACTTCTTGTCGGTCAAAAACTCCCACGCCCAAGAAACGGCGTCATTCTTGAAATAGTCGCCGAAGCTAAAATTGCCGAGCATTTCAAAAAAAGTATGGTGGTAGGCGGTTCGACCGACATTCTCGATATCACCAGTCCGCAAGCACTTTTGACACGTGGTTGCACGTGTGAAATCCAGCTTCACTTTGCCTAAAAAATGGTCCTTGAATTGGTTCATCCCTGCCGGTGTGAATAGTACCGACGGATCCCAGGTTGGAACAAGCACGTCGCTAGCTTGCCGATGGTGTCCTTTGGATTGAAAGAACGTCAGGTATTTTTCGCGTAACTCGTCCGTTTTCATTGTTCGATGCTTAGAAAATTGGATAGCGTCGTGTAACAGGGGGATTGCTGAATCTGATATACGTTTTCAAATGCATTCACAGCTACCCCGCACTATGAATTTACACTTAGACACGTTTTTCGCGTAGCCCAGCCGAATAAAACGAAAAAAGCCCCGGAGATACCGAGGCTTTGCGTTCGCGTCTGGGGGCCATTTGCCGAGAGCAAGCAGCGACAGTTGCAACGAAATGGTCTATTTGGCGAGCCTATCGCCAATGGATTCTCCCTCGACGTTGTTTTGCGTACTAACTGGGTTAGCAGCGTTATAACTCGCAATTCTTTCTGCTTCCTGAGTTGCGGAAGCGGTCAGTCGCATCGCAGCTTGAACTTCAAACCCCGTGAAGAACATTTCTACACCGGTGTATTGAGAGATGACGCGCGGTTTGTGAACCAATTCTTGCCAAGTCAAACCGTTTGCAACGTGCCATGCCGCCGCCTGTGCTGTGTTTTGGCTAACTTTCCCTGCTGCAAGAGCTTTGCAGAACTCTTCGATGACGGGTGAATCGTTGACTTCAGCTAGTCGAACCACTTTGTACTTCATACGAGGGTTGGGGTCCGCTTTTCCGTGATTGAGACAGAGGGTAGCGACAGTCATTTTGCGAGGAACGTCGGTATCAACGCGCATCATTCCCCCCATGCCACCGCCGCCCATGCCTCCCATGCCACCGCCGCCCATGCCACCCATGCCTCCGCCGCCCATGCCACCCATGCCGCCGCCGCCCATGCCACCGCCCATACCTTGGCCACCGCCGCCGCCCATGCCGCCGCCGCCCATCATTCCGCCCATGCCTCCGCCACCCATACCGCCCATGCCTCCGCCACCCATACCGCCCATGCCTCCACCTCCCATGCCCCCCATACCCATCATGCCTTGGGCAAGGACAGGCACAGCGCCAAAGGTCGCTGGCAACACGACGTTGAGAGGCTCATCTCCCTTATTTTTGAAGATTAAATTGGCTTCCTTTGCATCTTTGCCTATGAAATCAACAGTCAACAGACCTTGCTCCATAGCCTGAAACATTTCCACGGTTTTGGTCTCAGCTTTCTTAACGCCAGATCGTTTGGTAGGCTTCTTGCCTTCAATCGAACCAGCTTTAACAATTTTTTCCCGGCTGTCATCACCAAAGAGAATCGGTGCAGCAGAGGAAAAACCAATCGCCAATACCAAAAAACTCGTCAGTTTCCGTTTCATGTCTACACCCTCAAATCCTAATAAAATTCGACAAATTCAGTATGCAAAAGTAGTGAGTCACTATTCGCCAACGATGTAATCAGCAAAGACGATTACTCCGTCGCTCCGGCCGGTTACGATCGAAAATGGAACTACCGAACGGTATTGTGAACCGAATATCATCTAACGGTACACTCACAATCGACAAATTCCAATCGTTTTGGTCCCTATTTTTTGGCCAAACAAGATTTTTTCGTTCAAGCTGCGAGTTCGCCTGCCTGATTCTTGATAAATATGAAAAAGCAAACCTTGTACCGAAAACCTGTTCACTTGCAAAATTATTTTGTCCGTGCTTCGTTTTTAGATAAATTTCTTGGTATTCCGTGGGCGAATTTCATCGTTTTCGTTCAGAAGTTACGCAATTCACGCTTTTGTAAAGGCATCGTGGCGATTGATTGCGTTGCAAGAACGTAGCAGTTTGCTACCTTTTCCTGTTCAATCACGCGTAGTGCGCGAAAATGAAGTTCAACTCTTAGTTTTAGGAATCCAGCATGTCCATGTTTGTCGGCGAATCATTGGTAGGCGAAGGAAACGAAATTGCACACATCGACTTGATGATTGGCAGCAAGGACGGGCCAGTCGGTACTGCTTTCGCGAACGCTCTCGCAACACAGAGCAGCGGGCACAGCAACCTGCTTGCGGTTTTGGCTCCGAACGTCGCAGTGAAGCCTTCCACGGTTATGATCACCAAGGTTACAATCAAGGGAATGAAACAAGCAGTTCAAATGTTCGGACCAGCACAAGCAGCAGTTGCAAAAGCTGTTGCGGACAGCGTCGCAAATGGCGTTATTCCCAAGGATCAAGCCGAACAACTCGTTGTTGTTTGCGGTGTGTTCATTCACCCCGCTGCTGCAGACGACAAGAAGATTTACGACTACAACTATGCTGCAACCGTCGACGCGATTTCCAACGCAATGAAGGGTAGCCCTACTGTACAGGAAATGCTGGACAAGAAGGATACGGCTGCACACCCATTCCGCGGATTCTAAAACCAATCGCGTTGAAACGACTGGTTCCATTTTGGCACTGCGAACCACACTACCACTTTCATCGCGGGCTTTGCCCTCAGCAATCGATTTAGACTCTTATTAAAGTCCCGCGCCATGTCGATTCGAAATGACCTGAAAATTCTTTACCATTTGGTTCTTAGGCCAGTTCGTGGCAAAGATCACGCACAGCGAATGGAAAGTTTCTACTCGGGACAAGCCGAGGGGTATGACGATTTCCGCAAGCGATTGCTGCAAGGACGCGAACACCTATACCAAACGCTTGGCCAATCAGGGCCTGGTGTTTGGGTCGATTTTGGAGGAGGAACGGGTGCCAATTTGGAGTTCATTGGCCCAAGCATTTCTAACATCCGGAAAATCTACATTGTCGATTTGGCAACTTCTCTACTGGGAATTGTCAACAAACGATGCGAACGCCA
>JAYVPE010000547.1:0-3825 GCA_043757575.1 Pirellula sp. | reverse complement strand
TTGCCGCTGCGTCCCGCCATTACCGAACCGCGGAGCTGAGTGGTCGAGATAGCGGTATTGATATCGGCGATTAGGTCGTCCAGCGAGGCATTTGATATATCTGCCGGCACGGTGACCGGGACGGGCGCACCCTCACCCAATGTCAGCGAAAAATGGGCATCGCCACCAAGCTGCCCATTCATCGGCCCATCCATAGACGCGGTCAAAACGGTGGTCAACTTGGAAGAGGGCAAAACTAAGTCGAAAACCGCAGGATTTGCGGCGCTGACACCCAACGATGGCTCAGCGTTCAGAACAAAATGCCCTACAAACGTGATGATTGGCGGCGCGATGCTCATGACGCTCGACGCATTGCTCCGCAGATCGCCAATGCGAGTCTGCGCGGTCAATGTAGCGCTAGCATTTAGCCCAATCGTCGCCGAACCGCTGCCTATTGTTACCGGCTGAATCCCCAGCGCTGCAGCACCCGAGATATTCGGATCGATCACTTGCGAGTTAATGTTCAACTGTGCTCCGCTCGCCAGAAATACATTCTGGCCCCATCGCGCGCCAATTCCGTCGCCCCGCAGGAACAACTGCGTCGCCGCCGTATCTGAGGCCGCAGCATCGACGTGCAGAGTGGAACCGGTGGCCGATGTCAACGTAAGTCGATTGCCGTTGCGTCCCGCGGTCACCAAGCCCCCTAATCCGGAGAATCTTAGGGAAGTGTTCACATCCGCGACCAAGTCGTTGAGATTGCCATTTGTCGTGTCGCGACCTACGACGACGGTGACGGGACTAGTGCCGTTGAGCGTCACGCTGAAATGAGCCGTCGAGGCTAGCACGCCAGTAGTCGGCGCATCGCTCGTCGCGGTCAACACGGTCTGTAAGCCCGCCAACTCGAGACCGACTCGCGCGCTAGCGGTCGGCGTGGAAGTAAATGTGCCGCTCGTGGGATTCAGGTACGTCAGCGGGCCGAGTCCGTTGCTAAAATCGAAGGGCACGGTCCGGCTGAAATTCATTCCCTCGAAGCTTGTCTGAAACGACAGGGCATGCGTAGCTGGGTCGTATTGCGGATTGACCTGTGCTGGACTCAGACCCATCAACTGCGCCAGCACCGGTACGAATGCCTGCACGGTGTCGAATTTGAAAGCCGGCGAACTGAACTGGCCGGGCTGGAAGCCTAAATCGAAAGTGATCGGGTTGCTGCGATTACTGATCAGAATTTCCAGTTCAGTGATCGCTGGATCGGTGGCCTTTAAGACCAGGAAGGATCCTTGAGCGGTATTGTTTTGCGAGGCGGAGATTTTGCCAACCAGCGTTGGCGGCAGGGAGCGGTTGAAAAAAGTGGCGATATTTTCACCGACCTGCTGACTGGCGGAGTGCAGGACTACGGCAGTCGTGACGCTATCGTTGATGCGCAGCGAGAAGTTAGCGTCGTCGCTCAATCGGCCTCCGACCACCAAATGAAACGGACTGTATGCGGTGAGAACGGGATCGTATAAGCCGCGCGACACACGGCCCGCCAGCGCGTTGAAGTCGACGACGGCGCTTGGCTGGGTGTGGACGTATGGCAGGCCACCCAATTTTGTGTTCACATCCAGCGTGGGCGCGAGGCTTTGCAGGCCGGAGGCCACGCGGTCGAGCACCGTCAGCAAGTTTCCAGCCGAGATGTTGTTGAAGTATTGCATTTCGCTGAAGGCCGCGTTGCCTGTGATTTCAGCCGCAGGTCCGGAGAAGACATTCGTCGAACTGATTGTCGCAGTCGGAGAGCCGGCGAATAATGTCGCGCCCAATGTCGCCACCAACGGTAGTGAACCGCTCAAAGAATTCGCTGTCGTGGATACTACCGCGATCGCGCTGATGTTCGTGTTCTTTAATTCGGCAAGCGTGATGTTACCTTTTGCATCCGCATCGGGGTTTATCATAGTCACGGCAACCGTACCGACCAGATCCAGCGTGCCGCTCTGCACTTGAGCTCCCAAGAGTCCGACCTTGGCGAGCGTACTCAGATTGGTTTCATGGATCGACTCGCTCATGGTTAGCGAGTTTACGCGCACGAAGAACGCTTCGGACGCATTGATTCCAGGAGTCAGATCGATGCCAAAAGTAAAATCAAAATGAAGGTCGGAATGCAGATTCACCACTGTGGATGGATCAAGATTAAGCCCAGCGTTTTGGACATTGCTACCCAAGTTGACGGGGGTACTTCGGTTGCGAGTGGCGTCGAACACCAGTTTGAATTGCAATTCGTCGCCCGCAGGCGTGGACAAGAGACCGCCGTCGACAGTGGTGGGATTGACCGTCACCGTGAGACTAGAAAATGTTCCGCCCAACAATTTCATCGCGTTGACGACATCGCTTGTCGTTAGCACGAGCGAATTGGACAAGGGAGTCACCAGTTGATTGGTCAACAGACTCCTAACTGCCAGTTCCTGGCCAAGCGACTTATCGACGATCAGAAGGGGTTGGCCTATCCGATTGTAGCTGGAGAGCGTGTCCGTCCAAGCCGCCATGTCATCCAGGCCACTTATCAGGGCTTGCCGTTGCGCGGAAGACAAAACGGCAGTTGCCAGGCCGCTATCGAGCAAAAGTCGATTCTCTAATTGCTCAAATTGCAGTAATTTGCGACGTCGCGCGACAGAGCGAGATTTTCTCCGATTAAGTGCCGATATCAAACGCGTTGGAGGAGTTACCATATGATCAGCCCAGACCGTAAGTATTGATGATCAGGTAATTGCTTGTGTCCTAATTACCCTAACTGCCAAGAGTCTTCATTCATCCACATCGCCCCAAACTTTTCATCGGAAATCGGGGCCAGCACTAGCTCTTAGGTTTAGGGACTATATTTTGTAGGACGTTGACTTTGCAACATTATATCCGATATCCATGGGCAAACCGCAGGGTCAGAGCGGAAACAGAGAACATTTCAGAATCCCCACTTTCGTGTATCATTTTTGTAAAACGGTGCTTTTGCTCAATTGCCACCGAATGGAACTCGGAATCGCTAAACCATTGGAAAACGTCCCATTCGGAGCCCGGACGCAACCCTCGTCGAAAAAGAACGATTCCCGGCGATCGCAGAAACTCAATGATTTGCAAGGCGCGTGAATGCTATCGCGACGCGTTGTTTTTCGGCTTGTAAGGCTGTTTTGTGATTCGAAGGATCGCGATCATGCTCCAATAGATGATTGCCAAACAAGCAGGCCAGCATGTCATCAATTTCGAGTTCACATCCGCACCAGTATCTTGCATTCGGTGCTAGAGCTCGCTGGAAGATCGAGAACGAAACCTTCAACACATTGAAAAACCATGGCTATCACCTGGATCACAACTTCGATGTTGCTTCGAAATACTTTCATTGACGACGTGGCTAGGGCTCTCTGAAGCAATCATAACCGGCCAAACTCGGAACACACCAATCCGTCTAAGGCCGAGTTAGTTGGAACTGTAGGAAGGAAGTTGGCGACCGATGCAGCGTGAAAACGCGAGCGACATTTCGGTGTCCGCGCCGGGGTCGCTAAAACGCAAAAAGCAGGTCCAATGAAGTACAATTCTGGATGGAAAAACGATGAAGAACGACTTCAGAAACTTGAAACACACCTCGAACCACCGACAAGTATCCGGCAACAAGCCTAAACCTCAACTCACCGGGAACCGCTGGCAATGGGCAACTTTCGTTGCGTCATCATGGCCTTCGAGAGATCACTTCTCGCAAGCTTCGAGTATTGGGAGTCCTCCACAACTTCGTCATCAAGCGAAGCGATGGAACAACTGCCGCGCATCGATTCTTCGGCCAGGATCCTAAAGAACTCTTTCCATGGCTCCTTGAGCACATGCCACTTC
>JAYVPE010000546.1:0-3833 GCA_043757575.1 Pirellula sp. | reverse complement strand
CCAGACTGCGTTTACTTCAACCTTCTGCGCCTCGGTGAGAAGCGAGGTGCCGCCAAACGGTGGATTGCCAACGATGAAGCAAGTCCCTTCGATCGGCATGACTTCTTCCCAAGAGGTTTGCAGGGAGTTCCCCTGGCGAATTACAGGCGCGATCGTGATCGGCAGGCGGTCTGGTGCGCGACCAAATTCCAATGCAAGCTCATGGTTCGCCTGCTGATCCACCAAGAACATTGCCGTCTCAGCTATCCGTGCCGGCCACTCCTCAATTTCAATCCCAAAGAAATGGTCGATGCGCACCTTCGTCAACGTCGATACGTCCAACACCAACTGGTTCTCGCCGGCAAGGTCACGCAATCGGCACAAGATTTCGAGTTCCAGACGGCGAAGTTGCCTATACGCGATCACCAAGAAGTTGCCGCAACCACAAGCCGGGTCGAGCACACGGATCGAAGCAATGTGATCATGTAGTGTCTCGAGTTTCACCTTGCTGTTCTTCGCCGCTTCGAACTGCACCTGCAAGTCGTCGAGAAATAACGGCCCGAGCGCCTTCATGATGTTTGGCTCCGTCGTGTAGTGCTCGCCGAGCTCACGACGTGCCTCTTTTGACTTGATCGCCTGAAACAGCGAACCGAATACCGCGGGTGAGATTTTCCCCCAGTCGAACTCGGTGCAGCGCACCACCGCGTCGCGCATGCCTCGGTCGAACGCGGGGATGTCAATTCGGTCAGAGAACAAGTGACCATTCACAAATGGGAATCGAAGCAACAACTCATCGGCCACTTCCGGGCGCAGCGACTCGTCCTTGTCGAGGATCTGGAACAGGAATGCGATCTGGGCCCCGAGATCTGAGCCATCGTCCGAGGTGCGTGTCTCGACGAACTCTGCGAACAAACCTTTTTCCCACATACCGGTGTCATCACCGAACATCAAGAACAACAATCGGACAAGCAGCACCGATGCGTCGTGGCCTTCGTAGCCGTTTCGTGAAAGTTCCTCGTAAAGTCCGCCCATCAACTTTGCGGCTTTGACGCTTGCAGCTTCCTCGTCTGCGTCACCGAACGTGCGCTTCTTGTAGCCGGCAATGAAACCGAACCGGTCGATCTCTTCAGGGAGGCGTGCCAGCTCGAAGGTGTACGGCGTGTTATCGCCAGCTAGATCGCGCACACGCATGTGAGCAAAGTCGGAAGTTATGACGACACCAGGGAAGTCATCAACCTTTATCGATTCGAGATAGTCCATTGCCTGGTCTTCGGCGTCGTCGAGGTCTTTACCAGCAGACTTCTGTTCTGCGACCAAGGTCCCCGGCCAAAACAAGTCGATAAAACCTCCACCCTTAGTAGTGACTCGTTTTGCACGTGCCTCGAATGATGCAACACGTTTCCGATCGATACCAAAGATTGCTAAGAACTCGTTCCAGAAAGTCTGTGACTCTGCTTTCTCGTCAGTTGTTCCAGCCCAGCGGGTAGCAAACTCTTGCGAGCGTGTCCGAATCTCGTTCCAAGATGGCGGTTTCGCCACTGATACTCCTTTGGTCGTGGTCCCACTTAGAATAGTTGTTGGGTGACTTACTTGGGTTCCGCGGCAGTCCTAGTTGCGCTCGGCCTTGTCGAAAACTTACAATCCGTTTATCGCACTGATCGCCTTTCGCGACAGCTTAATCGGGAACACATCCGGTGACCGCGAGTGTCGCTTAACGGAGATTCCTAACGACGAATTCACACGGGTCTGCGAATTCTTGGGAGATATAATTTCGCACCTTGACGAATCCGGCTTGGTTAGAACCGCGTCCTTGTGTCTGTTCCTCCAGAACCTACTTTCGTCATCTCGTGGAGTTCGGGTCGAGCGGACTAAAAACTGACATAAAAGTGGGCTCCTCAATGCGGTGGGGCACCCGCTTTTTTCTGCACACGGATGTCTATGAATCCTTACGACATGGGAGCGGTCATTCGTGATCGGCCGAATCACTCCCAATTTCAGCACCGCAAATGCTCCAGTTTGTTATGTGCATCACATCGACGCTCAGAAGCGAGCGCAAAATATACGCGAAATGCGACCGACACGCTAGTCTGCCGCAATTCCAAGTTAAGCGTCCGCGACAAACTCGGGGACAGAGCCGATCCGTACGTTGGCTAGCTCAGGAAGTCGTCCGGCAATCACCTCGTCGCGCAAGGCCTTACAAAGCGGTGCGTCCTCGGTAACCAACCACTGGATCGCGGGACGGAACGACACGTCGGCATCATCGAAGCCGTGAACCATGGAGACGACTTGCTGCGCATCACCGGCCGTGACATCCTTAATCTGTTTGAGACGGTGTTCGAGGTCTGCCGCAATCGACCAATTCTCTTTGGCAGTACGAAAGGAGACGCCGAGCCGTGAATACTCATCGCCCAGCTTGCTACAGGGATATCCGAGCCACCGCACACCTAGCTTCTCTGCGATCTCAAGCTTCTCGCAATCCTTGCGAGCAATCTCTAGAGCCCGCTCTTGGTCGACCTTAGGGTTCTCCCGTCCGATGATCATCTCGACCTCGGTGATTTCCGCCATCCAAAGTTCGTATTTCCCCATCGCCGCGTTGGTCTCTAGCGAACGCAGAGCTGTCTCATGTTTCAAAGCGTAGGTGCCATTTGCTAATCGATGAAGGTGATCGATGATCTGATAGTCCAGAAAAGCGACTGTCGCAGTCATGGCTTGCAGTTTACTCCTGTCGCTCAAGCCGATAGTTAGATCGTCGGCTCCTCGCTTGCATCAATAATTTGGGCATCCAATGCTAGGTAGAAGTCGCAAACTGACGTCAGTTCGTTCGGCTGGACGGGCAGAGGAATCCATTCCGGCGATATACCCGCTTGCTGTAGGGACATCTTGTCTTTGGACATCGGGATGGGGTACCGCCCGCTCCATTCAATAAACGCCGTGAATCGGGACAATAACTCCCGTTGTAAATCCGTCAGACGGATTCCGGCTCGTTCAGCAAGTTCGATCAATTCGTGACCGCTTCCCGGCCACCTCTTAAGCTTTCCATTCTCGATCATTGCGCCTTCCTTCTTGAGAATGATCGCCTTAATCACGTTTTCAAAAGCTAGGCCATATAGAAGGGTCGCTGGACCCACAATTTGAAGGTTCTGGAGATCGAGCGTGGAGCCTCCCCTCTGCATCTCATCAAAGTCACTGACATAAGCATTGAATATCAGATCGGCGGCACACTTCAATTCACGTGCTTGAAGTACCCAAATGCCCGGCGTATTCGCAATGATTTTGAACTGCTCGTCCCAGAACTCGTCTCTCATCTCTCCGCCATACATTATCGCGGTTGAATGTTGTGTTGATGGGCGCGATGCTTTTTGCGCTTTCGCTGGAACGAGTTTCACTGGATGAGGTACGGGTACCTTATAAAACTATTGGTTGGCGCTGAGGTGTTTCGGTTCGAGGATAGGTTTCCTCGTTGACAGTTGATGTATCAGGAAATAGTTCGCACCTAGACCCTCTTCGTCGGCACGATTGCCTATGTCAATTTCTTCGAAATCCAAAGTCATTTTTCCTACAGCCCTTCTAAAGGGAGCTTCTGTTGGCGCAGTTGCCAATCGTTTTGGCGTCTCCGGGCGTTGGGGGTATACCTTGCTTGCCCGCTACCGCCAAGGAGAGTTGGAAGCCTTGAATTCAAAATCCACCGCATCTAAAACTCACAACCAAAGTGATCAACTACAAAAAGGTAACGATGTCCCGAGACAGCAAAAAAGTGGAGCTGGGGGGAATCGAACCCCCGTCCATCAGCCGTTGAGCGCCCGTGATACGACCATTCCCAACTTCGGTGCTACGCAGCACCACCGGCGGGTCGG
>JAYVPE010000545.1:0-14496 GCA_043757575.1 Pirellula sp. | reverse complement strand
CAGGTTCAACGGGGCTTGAAATGACAATAGCCGATACGGACGCAGATAATCTGTATTGGCTGGCACTTACGATGAGAGAACATGACTGGCATCGTCGCAATTTCATGGGTCGTTTTGTATCGATACGCTCAGGAAGGTCTGAAGCGGAACCGCTGGCTGTGCATCATGCTGATTCATGGGGACCTCCGCCCAGTTATATTTACGAAACTGGTCCGTCGACTGTTTTCTTTCATCTCATGCCTATTGAATTGCAGGCAAAGTTGTTGATTGAACTCCAACCTGAATACTTGTTGGCTTATCCGAGCAATGTAATGCGCTTGGCAGGATACTTCCGTAAAAACAACCTGAGGCTCTCTAGCCTGCGTGGAATCATTACCTACGGAGAGCTACTACTGCCAGAGGTTCGCGAAGACTGCCGTGAAGTATGGGCAACGACGGTCGCCGACATGTACAGTTGCGAGGAAGTAGGCTACATCGCGTTGCAGTGCCCAGAATTTAACCACTACCACTGTCAGTCAGAATCTGTATTTGTCGAAGTCTTAAATGCTGATGGAAAGCAGTGTGGTCCTGGCGAAATTGGCCGCGTGGTTTTGACTTCGTTACACAACTTCGCGATGCCTCTGATTCGCTATGCGAATCGAGACTTTGCAGAGGTAGGTGAACCATGTCCCTGTGGAAGAGGTGCCCCAACGCTTAAGCGTCTGATTGGCCGCGAGAGGAATATGGCCATAGGGTTAGATGGAAAAAAATTCTGGCCAAATGTTTCGCGCATCCACTGGTCGGGCATGGAAGGAATTGAAGAACTCCAACTGGTGCAAACTGCAAGGGATCAAATCGAAGTGCGAGCAGTCGCTCCTCAGAAGCCAAGCCCGGCTCAGGAAGGACAACTTACGGAAGTACTTCGCAACGCTCTCGGCCAGCCATACTCTTTTTCATATCGCCATGTGAACGAAATCATGCGGCATGCCAACGGGAAATATGAGCGGTTTATATGTGCTGTCCAAGATTGAATGAGGGCGTAGCTCCCATCCAAACGAACTGGCGAAGCACTTAATATATTCAAAGGTCTGCACTCAATACAGATCACAAAGCCTTTTGAAAGACTCTATAAAAATACATCATCGATCTTGAATAGATAGTTTTAGAATCTACCCGAATTTGAGCTTTGCCACGCAATCCAGAGCTAAGTGGGAAATTGCTGTTGGGAAGTAGTACCCGCACTTCGAAATGCTCTTCGGCTGGACGGCGATTTCCATCCTCTGCATTTGTTTGAGGCTGCAACTGAATCGCCCCTCCGTATTGCTTTGAAAGGCTACCTGGTACCTGCTCCGACTCTTTTTTGGCGATCGATTCAACTTGGCCTGCGATCCGCGTATTCGCTAACGAGTCCAGTAGCAATTTGACAGATTGTCCGTCTTTCACGAAACGAATATCATGTTCGTTCACCACCAGAACTGCTTCCCAGCAATTTAGATCCCCGATAGTGCAGAGCTTTTCCCCACTTTCGAATGATGTCCCTAGGTTTTCACTAGCTAAAGGAGAACCGTACCTGGTTCCCAATTCGACTCCATTTTCACGTCCACGCTTAGTCCATTCTGGAATAACTTGTCCGTCTCTAGAAGCAATCACTCGGAAACTCGAGACGATCTCTTCCAGACTTCGCCGGCTGGCATGATTCGTTTCCAGGGTCTCTCGTAATTCCTTGATTCGCTTAGTTGCAGTAGGCGATGCGTTGCGGCTTTGGTCCAAGAAACGTAATTCCGCTGCGAGTTCATCACCATCACCTTTTAGTTTGGAAAGCTTGAGAAGCGTTTCTACATTCTCCAACTCAGCGATCAATGTGCCTTGTGTAACAAACTGGCCAGGCAGTACCTTAACGGACTTTAGAATGGCGTTGTGCTTAACATATACTACCTGGCCCCCTTGTGGTTGAATGGTAAAAGAGCAAGTGACGTGATGAGGTATAGGCAAACCAAGTATGAGAATGACCAGTCCAGTAATCAAGGCTAAGGCTGGTAGCGATCGTTTCATTTCAATGCGATGCAATCGTCCGGGTATTTTAAAGAATTGGTATTGATTCCACAGGGCCGGAATAATTAAAGATGCGACGGACATACATCCTAGAGTCAACCCGACATAACCAAGCCCGAAGGGATTTAGTTGCTGTAACATGAACAAGAAGATTGTGCAGACTAATACCGAACGGAAAGCAAAGGACGCGACAGAGTATAGTACAAGCGTAGATTTCGTGTCCAAGCGACTATTTGCTTCCTCTGGCTCGTCGACTCCCAATGCGTATTTCAAAAACCACCCTTGAGTCATCTTCCCTGCCCGTTCACGAAGATTCGGCAATTCTAGAATATCCGAGAGTATGTAGTATCCGTCGTACTTCAGGAACGGATTAGCATTGATAACCAGCACGCTGAGTGAACCGGTGGCCATGATATTGAGGCACAGCAAATTTAAAGTCCCTGGTTCACTAAACCACCAAGCAAAGGTTGCAAAAGAGGCAATAATTAGCTCAACGTACATTCCAGCAGCTCCGATAGCTGCTCGTTTCCATTTGCTTTTTAGGAGCCAAGAATCGGTAGTACTGCAATAGAGCGTGGGAATGAATAACATCCACATAACGCCGATTTCATGGCATTCACCACCGAACCGTTTGAAGCTAATACCGTGGCCAAGCTCATGCAAGATCTTAAGTACGACAATGGCGCATCCTAAAAGGAGCCAGTTCCGCTGTTGCAAAAACTCGGTCAATGCGGGCAGACGCCTTAAAAATAGACTCCAATGCGTAATCAACCATAAGCCCGCAACCGCCATGAACAGTAGCGAACAAATTACTGCGGAGAGAGAAAACATCCATCCAACTTTAGGTGTCAACCAATCGAGGAAGCGATCGGGGTCGATTCCTCGCCATTTAATCGAGAGGATGCTACCGAGATTTTGTAAATGCTTTTTCCTGCGCTTCTCTTTGGCGCGGTCGATCAATTGAGAGCCGACTGCCGGATCGCTATAAGCTAACAGGCATTTATTGTGAAGATCGGATATGTAGTTTTGCAGCTCTCGATGCGTGATACGTTGCGCCGGAAACCTACTTTCAAAAGTCGTCTTGATGTCCTCTAAACTATGCTTACCGTCCACCATTTTCAAGACGTTGTATTCTTCGTCGTTCAATCGGTAGAATTCCATTTCTAACGGGTCTTTGATTAACCAAAATTTTTCGTCGCGATAGACGTGTTCCACAATGACGAGATCCGTGCGGCAACGCAAGCCGAGCGGTCGCTCACGAGTAGAATCAAAAACGTCCGTGATAGTCAGCATATCAGCGATTGCTCGTTTTAAGGCGAGGTCTTGTCATTTCAACTCGACAGTCATCGTTCCGTTCATGCCGGGACGGATGAGCCATTGCTCCTGCGCGTTTCGATCTTCAACTAATCTATTTTTTATCTCTACCCAAACGGGAAACTTCCCGTCGAGTTCAATCTTCGGCGAAGGATGTTCGATAATCAGAGCCTGAAATTCAGCTGTAGACCCATTCGTCAAATCGATAGTCAATTTCGTTGAAGCACCAATCACCGAATGAGGCGACACGTCGCCGGAATCAAGAAAACCTTCTACCATGAGTCTGTCCATACGCGTGATCTTGACGATCGGATCCCCTTTGCGGACCCATTCTCCCTTATGTCTCAATAACTCATTGACGATGCCGTCGAAAGGAGAACGAACTAGGGCGCGCTCCAAGTCGTTTTCCAATAACTTTGCTTGACTAACTTTCACATCAACTTGAAGGCTATCTTGGAATAGTTGATTCTTGGCTGATCTCAATTCCGCACTTGCGCGCTCCAAGTTGTTCCGCATTCGAAATTGCTCTAAATAGACGGCGTTTTTTCCAAGTTCCTGAAGAAGTTTGTCTTCTTTCTCCGCGCGATTGACGGCTGCCTGCGCCGTTGCGACCGGACCATCGTTCTCAGCCTTGGCTTTAATCTGCTTCAGTTCCGCCTCAGCTACGTTCAGTTTTAGGTTGATCTCTGTTTTGTCCAATTCGGAAATGGTTTGCTGGGCATTTACGCGGTGTCCTCTACGAACTGAGAGTTCTGATATTAGACCATCTTGCTGGGCAGGGACGTTGACCTGGTCTAATTCGCGGACAACGACCAGCGTCCTATACTCTTGGGCGTCCAGTATTGAGACCCACGAAACAATCGCAAGTGTAATTATCGTCGAGGTTTTCATAGTGGGCATTTTGTTAGGCTATAAATTGGAACCATGCGAGCTGTATCCAGTCGAAAAATTCATACAACTTGCAGTAACCAATGGAAGCGGTGCCGCAATGAACATGCCCAATGACAGTGGTTCCCGGCTTCAAGCCAGCGATTTTTGAATAGGTTTCCTCACTCAGGCGTACGCGAACTCTGACGACATTTTCACTTTCCTTATCGTCCACCTCACTTGCCGGCGAAACATGAATGACTGGGGCTTGATAAACACGCGTTGAATCAGACGAAAGCACGAAGGAAGCCATCATCGATCGACCGCGATTTAAGCTTTCCTGCCACTCCTTCAATAGATATCCAGCCCGTTTGTCCGGGATTCGCAATTCGATTTCCCAACCTCCAGATGGGACTGCGACAGTAAGCAATCGTTGGCCGGGTTTGACCGGGCGGTCCCGCAACCGCTGTTCGATATTCCAGGTGATGACTTGGCCATCGATTGGGCTGTGGATTTCAAGCTGTCGCTCGGTTCTTTGGAGCAACTCAAGCTGTTCTTTTAAACCTGCGATCTTCGCGACTGCCGTCGAAGATGTTCGGACGAGCTCGCGTTCTTCTTGCTCATCTGAAAACGACCGCGAAACACGTTGCAACGTTACAGTTTGTAATTGCGATTCGGTTTCACGAAGCTTGCCCGCCACTTCCGCAACGCGGCCAGCCAACTCCGGATTACGAAGATTGATGAGCAAATCTCCCTTCTTTACTTCAGCTCCTTCGGATGCAAGGAGTTTGTCAATTGTACCTTCAGCTTCTGCGTACAAGTGCTGGCGAACGATCGGTTGAATGACTCCCTCTCCGCGAACTTTAAAATCAGCCCGAATCATCAACATCGAGACGATTACGCCAACGATAACGCCGGAAATTATCAGTGCTTTTCGGCGGGTGTGACCACGATAAAGTTCCGCAAAAGCACCAATAGAGCGCCATACTGGCATCAAGAATAACCCGTCATGTGCTCGCGAATTTGCTACTGCATTCGAAATTGGAGACTCAATACGGCTCCAACGACGCGTGATCTGATCAGTATCGAGCGTGGACTCAATCCCCTCAATAATTAAAACGGCAATGCATTTTTTGCGATCTTCATCTCCTTGAATGGTTCCGGCGATGTCTTCCGGATCGTCACGACGCCGCGACGATGCGAAAATCGGTAATAAAACGATGCCGACCGAGTTCGCCACCTCGAAATACTTTTCTATCATCCGCGAAAGCGACGGTGGCAATTCCTGATCGAATTTGGGATAAATCAGCGGAGTTTCCATTCCTGCCACTTGACCTGCAAGAATCCTCAAATGTTTTACCACGTTGGACCGACGATCAAACACCGCTTGATTGCTAATACTTTTGATTTGCGTAGTGGCTCCGCGGCATATTGCCAAAGATACCCGATCCGCCTTGAGATAATGCTGCAGTCGATTCACTACATCGTACGCTAATTCTTTGATATCTAAATGTCTACTGATACCGTCGACGACATTGTTGGCTTTGGCATTGCGGGCGGATTCGCGTTCCAGTTTTGTATATCTTGAGCGAACCCTATTTTTGGCACTTCGCTCAGCTATCGCCATTAACATTGCCAGATACGCCTCTGCAGCGTCGGAATTGGCAACCGCGAGGTCAAGCGACACAATCGCCAAGCAGTTCTCACCGTCCAGCAGTGGTATTAGCAAGCAACATGACTTCGATTGTGAAGGAACAGCTTCATTGTAAAAATGAAAAACAGGAACTAGCGATCGACTGAGCTCCACCGCCATCGCATATTCTTCGTTTAGGTGCTCGGACTCCTCTCCAATCCTCGCCAACGCCTGAAGGTTTTCCCCGACATTAACTTGCCAAAGGTGACCTGCATTTGACCGGACTACCGATGACATCAAGTGGAACAGTTGCAAAAGAAAATCGGCGTTGTTTGTAACCGAGCTTGTAATATCGTCAACTCGCAACAAAATTCTGCTGGTTTGACTTGCCTGCAACTGTACGGAATCTATCATTGTGCGGATTAAATCGAAGATATGGCGCTAAATGGCAGTATTTTACTCTACCCGCGAAACGTTAAATCAGTATACGACTATTTTTGAGTCCTTAACAAAATTAATGGGTAAAAACGGTTGCGCTCTCTTAACCGCCCGTAGCTTGCCGTTGGTAGATAGCTTGGATCATCGTTTCCGTGTCCTTGAACTTTTTTGAACCAACGAGCGCCTGTTCGATCAACCGACGAGCATCCGCTTCGTTGTGACCAAGCACCAACAAAGCCTGAAATGTTTCGTCAACAACACCCGGTTTTTGAACTTCAGCGCCTGGCATTTCACGACGAACGAGCAATGCAAATCGTGGCATCTTGCGACGAAGTGTTGCGATAATCTTTTCGGCAGTTGCTGGCCCTACCCCCGGCAATGTCGAGAGCGCCTTGGCGTCTTGCTGCTCGATCATGATAGCGGTGTCTTGAACGGGTCGAACCATGGCGCGTAAGGCTTTCTTTACACCAACACCATCGACGGAACAAAACAATTCAAAAAAATCACGTTCAATGGTAGTCAGGAAACCGACCAGCTTGGGCATCATTCGACCGCCTTGAGCTGCATTGCCATCAATGTAGTGAATGGTGTGCAATGAAATGCTCTTACCAAGTTCCGCCTGCAAATGCCTGCGTGTATACTCCGGAATTGCCACTTCGTATTCGAAAGGCGGAATGTTCAAAGTCGCACAATCATCGGCGAGTGTCAGCAACTGTCCCGTGACTTTGGTGATCAAAGTGATTTCCTGGATTTCTGGAGTAGTTCAGCGACAGCACCTGTCGCAAAATGGTGGCACAACGCAATCGCAAGTGCATCGGCAACGTCCGGTGGGTCCGGCAATTCTTTTAGCATCAATTGCTGTTGTATGGCTAGTTGCATTTGCGACTTGGGGGCCCGACCGTTTCCTGTCAGCAGGCTCTTTACCTTGGTTGGCGCATACGAATGAACCGCCTTTCCAGAATTGGCAGCAGCTAAACATAATACGCCCCGTGCATGCCCCATCAAGATTGCGGTACGAGGCCTTTCGTAATGCGAATAGAGTTGCTCGATAGCGACCTCTTCAATCGGAAGACTCTCGAACACTTCCAAGATTCCAGTGTAGAGTTCCTTTAGTCGCACCGCCAAGGGCTGATCGCGACGAATTCGAATGACGCCCGCTTCTATAAGTTGTATCTTTGCTCCACATCGAATGATTCCATAGCCGGTAATCGCTAAGCCGGGATCTAGGCCTAATATGACTCGGCTTTTATTGAGCGAGGGATCCGGCATCATGCCCCGCATCCTTCTTTGAACTGAGACAGGCCGCGAACTCTGCATTGCGCACCAAAAAATAAGGCCCCGCGACAGCCGGTACGTTCCATGTAACCCCTTCCAAAACCGGCATTTCTGCAATCGCTTGCCCTTGGCCTTTGGCAGTTGCTGGAATGAGAACGACACGACCATCTTCGGTGGTCAACAGAATGTGGCCATTGACGATAATAGACTGTCCGTGACCGTAACGTTTCCCTCTCCATACTCGCGATCCGTCTTTCGGATCGATGCATTCGAGAACTCCATCACTCAGGCCATACAAAAGGCCGCCGAACGCAGTGGCGCTCGTGAATTTTGTCTTCAAAAAACGGTTGCTCGACCAGACGGTTTCCACTTTCCAAAACGCCGGATCCGATTCATTGGATTCACTCCTGCCGCTGTAACTCAGTTCGATTAATTTGCAGCCAGTTGAATAGCCCTTGCCCAAAAGCAACCGACGGTCATCCACCGCCACCGGTTGCGACGAACATGCGTCACCGTTGGATTTGCTCGGCCAAGGAGTCGACCAAAGCATCTTGCCGTTCATTGCGTCATGTCCGGTTGCCGAACCCTCGTTGACACTGACGATTTGCCGGATTCCGCAAAGGTTTATCAGCACAGGGGAGGAATAAGCTATTTGCTGATCCCCTCCGGACCAAATCTCTTTGCCTGTTTCTAAATCAAAAGAAATTAACGATTTTAGAGAACTATCGTGCGATTTTCCTCCAAACGGAACGACCACTTGGTTGTCAAAAACGAGCGGCGATCCACTTCGGCCCCAAGTGATTGCTTTTTCGGAAGTCTCTTGATCAACTCCCGCAAGTTTCAACAGGTCTTGCTGCCAAATAAGCTTTCCAGTCTCCAGTGCGACACAGGACACAATCCCCATCGCAGTCTGTGAGAGTACCTTACCGCGATGGATCGTTGGTGTCGATCGCGGTCCTAGACCACCAAAAGCTTGAGTGTGCCTACCCGGCGATTTGTGCCTCCAAACCACTTTGCCAGTGGTTAGCTCGAATGCAGTCAAACTCTCCTGGTCATCACTTTGTTCGAGCGTGATTGCGAGTCCACTACTGACCGCAAAACTAGACCAGCCTGCACCGATTGGAATTTTCCAAAGTACCGTTGGCAACTGCACGTCCCACGAGACTGAGAACTCATCATTTCGAATAACTCCATTGCGGTCCGAGCCCAAAAACTGAGTCGATTCGAATGGGATTGAAACCGAATCTTGCGATCGAGTTGCATCGCTGATGGTTCGATTTGATTTGGCATCGACGTCGATTATCGATTTTCTTGACCAAGGCTTTGAACGAAAGACCGGTAGCGTCTCGCCTGTAAACCCAACAAACTCAAAGAGCGATAATCCAATTGCTGCCATTACCAACGGCGTGGCCAGTAAAAAAAGCTTTCTCCCCGCGGTCCTTGCAAAGTGAATCCAAACGCTCACGTAAGCGACGATGCACCCAAGGAACGAGATGCCAATTCCTACAATGTTTGCAAGTTGATGGTCTGTTTCGAAAAGTAACCACCTAGCCACTGGCACCAGTGCAAAAACACTAATGGCTATCCATAGTGAGATAGGCAACCTTTTGGGTCGCCGATCGATGACCGTTTTGGTCTCATCCGGGATTTTGCCATCCGCCAAGTTTGGATCAAGCGAATCCATTTATTTCGCTGTCAGTTTATTGTTGATCTTGAGCGCCTCAACGTAGTCTCGTGCAACGTTGATAACCTCTTGATTGTAGAAGCTAGGATTGTAAATCTTGTTTCGTTCGGCTTTGGCCTCGACTTGGTCTTCTTCTTCCTTTTCCGAATTAAGCTCCTTCCGTCGTGCCAAAAAATCGGATTCTTTCAACGAATAAGTCTTGTCATCCTTTTGTTTAACGTACGCATCAATTTTGGAGAGGAGTTTTTCGAATTCACTGTTTTTCGTAATTCGCAGGTCCGAAGCTTGCTGCAACATTACTTTCATTGCACTATCGACCATGCGATAGTTTTTGTGTGGTCGAGCAGGAACCCTGTCTACAGGTAGCGGATAGTCGAGGTCACTTTCCGATATATCGAGCTTGGCGGTGATGGACGGCAATACGACATCGGAAGAGACGCCCTCCAATTGAGTTGATCTGCCGTCGGGCAAATAGAACTGTTGAATCGTAAGTTTCAGAGCTCCATAGGATTTTTTGGAATTTGGGCCAAACATGTAAGGAGCGAGGTCCATAAGTGTTTGTACTGTACCTTTTCCGTGCGTTTTTGGATCCCCAACGATTATTCCTCGCCCGTAGTCTTGAATGGCTCCGGCAAAAATTTCGCTAGCGCTGGCACTCATCTGGCTGATCTTGACGACGAGCGGCCCGTCCCAGGAAACACCTTTCTCCTCGTCGTCGAGCGACTCGACCTTGCCGTCCGGCGACTTCACTTGAACCACAGACCCCTGGTCAATAAAGAGTCCCGTTGTGGATACAGATTCAGGGAGCGATCCACCGCCATTCCTGCTTAGATCCAAAACGACCGCGTCCACTTTGGATTCTCGGAAATTTTTGAGGATGGATTTCATGTCAGCAGTCGTGCTTCGGAAATTCGCTTTGCCTGATCTCGCACCGTCCATGTCCAGATAGAAACTTGGCAGATTGATGTAACCGAACTTGTAGGGTGTGCCATCTGGTTTCGCACCGTCCTCAATGATCTCGGACCGTGCGGCGGAGTCCTCAAGTTTGATTAAAGCTCGCGTGATTTCGTAGATTTGGACGTCTCCAACCGCTTTCGTTTTGACGTGCAACTTGACTCGCGTGCCAGCCTCGCCACGGATCATCTTGACGACGTCCTTTAGCTTCATGTCTTGAGTCTCAACGGGCGAGGAACCATCGTCCTGCGCAACCGCAACAATCTGATCCCCTATTTTGATTCGTCCGTCCAGGTCGGCAGCACCACCTGGTACGAGAGTCTCGACAACCGTTGCACCGTCGTCCGGTCGAAGCGTAGCACCGATACCCTTCAATTCCAGTTTGAGATGGACAGTGAAGTCCTCTTGCTCCTGGGGAGCCATGTAAGTCGTGTGCGGATCAAGTGCATTGGTGAGCGAAGTCAGATATAGCTCCAGCAACTCGTCGACGTCGGTCTGTGATTTCATATTGTAGATCGTTCGGTACCGTTTATGTAATGCTTCCTTAATCTCTTCGTCAGTCTTGCCATCGTATCGCATCGATAAAATGCTCAGTTTGATAGTCTTTCGCCAGCGGTCGGTAATTTCGTTCAGATCTTTGGCATACTCGATTTCTTTAGCATCTGCCGTAATGGATTCGGCCACCGTAAAATCATGCTGAGTATCAATCTGCTGGTGGATGATCGGCATGACTTGTTCAAGCCGATCGAGGTAGCGTTTGTACGCGCTGTATGCAAACTGAATGTTATTGGCCTTGAGAAGATCGTCTAACTTCGTCTCGTATGGCTTAAATTCCTCGATATCTGACGCCAGAAAATAGGACTTCATCGGGTCAATGTTCTTGAGAAATAATCGAAATCCGTGGGCGGAGACTTCGTCATTGAACTTTGGGTGCAGAATATGCGCTTGCTCGACTAGCATCCTAACCGTTCGGACTACGGATTTTGTGATGGCGGGTGGCTCGCTCAATTGCGAAACGCGTTGTAATTCCTCTGCGATGAGGCTCGCTGGCATGGCAGCCATGATCGAGGTACATAAAATCCCCAAAAAGGCGTTCCGGATGGACCTTTTTCGTATGCTCTGAATTCGCGTGCGCATATTAGACTTCTTGCTAGGATTTGAATATGGATCAAAAAATGCGAAAGGCAGCCGCCCGATTTCGTTGTTGCCTAGCGAAATCGACTGCGTAAATCCTGCCCAACCACCTTACTTTATCACAACTCAATGGTAGGAAATCAGTGATGGGAAGGCAACATGGATCTAAATCTATCCAAAATGTCGATCCTCAAGCCCCACCCCCTATGGCAAATGGCGTTAGGATCTAGAAAAGTTTTAGTTGGACGAAAAGGCTTCTAGCACATGAGCGACGAACGTAAACAAAAGCTAAAGTCTATTCTTTACGCCATCCGTGAGCTAGACGATTTTTCGTCGGACGGGGCAAAGCTGGTATGTCGCGATGCAAAAGCAGCTTATGTAACCAGGGTCCTAAATCAGTTGGCACGCGACGGTGTGCTCAGCCGCGTAGAACGGGATAAGCAAGAGTTTTTCCGCTGGGTCAGTAACCCCTCGTGGACCGCAGACAATTGGATTGATAGCCAAATATACGGTGAACAAATCAAGCAATCACCGGAACAGGATCGACCGCGTGAACAATTGTTGCGAGACGGACCAGCCAAACTCAACGATGCACAGCTCATCGCTATCTTGATTCGGGTAGGCATCGTCGGCGAGTCTGCAATCCAAGCGGGGCGCAAACTTTCCAATCGATTTCCAGACGAGCGGGTCGCACAATTACCTGACGCCAGCTTGTCCGAATTGCGAATTATAAGCAAAACCATTCGAAGGGACAGCTACGCCCAAGTCATGGCGGGCATTGAACTTGGCCGGCGAATAGCAATGATTAAAGACCAGCAACCGCGAGCGCCGGACCGCATTCAAGGCTCTGACGATGCGATCCGATATTGCATGCGTGTCTTCAGCCGTCTGGCGATCGATGGCAAGCAAGAGGAATTTCACATCGTAACTTTGGATACACAACACGGGCCAATTAACTCTCATTTGATCACCGTTGGGACCCTTGATGCTAGTCTTGTCCATCCACGTGAAGTTTTCCGCGCCGCAATTCGCGACTCTGCATCTGCTATCCTGTTAGTTCACAATCATCCGTCCGGCGATCCTACCCCAAGTCGTGAAGACAAGGCGGTAACCGATCGATTGGTACAAGTAGGTGATGTTGTCGGCATCCGCGTTCTAGACCATATCATCGTGGCCAAAGAACGCGGTCGAAGCATTATGGCAGAAAGGTAAATTGGTTATGGTTCGCAAGTTTGCATTTCACGTACTTTGTTTTCCTGGTTTGTGCGTTGGTCTTATGGGCATCGTTTCGGCTCAGGCAGAACGACCGCGAGAGAATACGACAATCGTTGAGTCGATCGGAACCGCCATTTTCGACAGCACAGAGAACAGTTCATCAAAAACGGGCGAGACACCAGCCCTTTCGTTTGCCATGATCGACGGCAATGGGCCAGATTGGGTTTCCCTTGGCAAAGACGATTTCGTTCGAGCAAACTGCAACGAAGACACTTGGGTTTGGGATGGCTTGACCGTCCACTGTACTGGTAAACCGGTTGGAGTACTTCGCTCAGCCAAGAAATATAAGAACATTGAATTCGTGGGCCTTTGGCGGCACCTATCGGTCGGTGGCAATTCCGGTTTCTTTCTTTGGACACCAGAAGAAGTACTTATCGATTTACCACCCAATAGACTACCTGGCGCAGGGATCGAGATCCAAGTACTCGACCATGGTTACACGCAGCAATATGAAAAATCGTCTGGCAAAACAGCGACTTGGTTTTCAACGAACGGCGATATTTTTCCAGTCGGAAAGTCCAAGTTAAAACCGTTCCCACCATTGTCACCCGACGGATCGAGAAGCTTTCCTAAGTCGAACCATAGCCTGGCTTCACCTGCTTGGAATCACTACTACGTTAGGGCAATCAATGGCGAAGTCCGACTTTGGGTCAATGGCAATGAAGTTTCTGGCGGCAGTGACGCTACTCCAGCGGAAGGATTCCTTTGCCTTGAGTCCGAAGGGGCCCCGGTTGAATTCAAGGATATCAAAATTCGCGTTTTGCCTTGAATAATTGCGTTTATTGCTGTTGCTTTTCCAAGATAGCCATATTCGGGTCGAAAGCGTGGGGTGGGAGAATTGAACCGCCTGCGGCTCAAACTAGGAATGAAGGCTGGACGATGCACTTGCCTGCAACGCAAAGTCCGGCTGAGGGCAGCCGAACCCACTTCAATGCAGAACAGATTGGTAGTTTTCACATCGCCGCTCGCCTTAGACTATTTTCTTTGCGTTCTTTTGCGTCATTAAAATGGCCACGAAAGAACGCAAAGATCGCAATAATGCAGGCCGAGCACTTCGTACCTAGCTTTTAATCAAAATCCAATCGTTGAGGCTGAAAGTTTTTAACGTGCGAGTCCTCGAACTTTTTGCTGGTATCGGGGGATTCGCTGCAGCATTTCCTGACGTTGAAATCGTCGAAGCCATCGATATCGACCAAAGCGCACGCGACGTTTACTCGGCGAATTTCAAACACGACTACTCCGTCAAAGAGATTGCCAGCCTGCCCTTAGAATGGTTCTCACGCCACCGTGCCGACTTGTGGTGGATGAGTCCTCCGTGCACCCCGTTTACCCAACGGGGCGCACGGCGCGATTTGGAGGACCCACGCTCCAGTGCAATTCGGCATTTGATTCACGCTGTCGCTTCGATCCGCCCTCCATTGGTTTGCATCGAGAACGTTATCGGTTTTGAATCGTCCAAAACGTTTCAAGATTTGCAAAACCGTTGGAAGCTGGTTGGCTATCATCTACATGTGTGTACGCTATGCCCATCAGCCCTCGGCTGGCCCAATCGCAGACCCCGAGTCTATTGCATCGCCTCATTGGAAAGCCCCGGCGTAATGCAACCGCCGATTTTAAAGCCGCGCTCGCTAAGAGAGTTCGTCGACAGCAGCATCACCCCCGAATCGCACCCAACCCTCTGGCTCGAAACGAAAACCGTCGATCGTTATTTTGATGCGATGGATCGAGTCTCTATGGAAAACGAATCGGCTGCGACGGCTTGCTTTGCGTCCTCGTATGGCAAATCTATTGTGCGATCAGGTTCGTATTTGGAAACACCCTGGGGGTATCGGCGATTTTCTCCTCGCGAAGTAGCTCGATTTCTCGGCTTCCACGACGATTTTCATTTGCC
>JAYVPE010000544.1:0-3845 GCA_043757575.1 Pirellula sp. | reverse complement strand
CCACCAATGTGTCCAGCCTGTTGATGGACGTAACTCACATACTGCATGTCCAGAGCGGTAATGTGATCGATATCGATTCCAAGTCGCTGTTTGTAGAGGAAGCTTGTAGTGGTGTGGATAGCCAGTATGCGCTCATGGCCGTAGCGGGGACACTTCTTCTCGTTGGGCGGGCGGGGTTGTTTGTCAGTCTTATTACGATTGTCACGGTTCCTTTATGGGCGATCCTTGGTAATCTGCTTCGGATCTATTCGATCGTAGTTGGTATTGAGTACTTCGGAATCGATCTTTCGGCTGGAGCATTGCATACGGTTCTTGGGCTGGCGACATTCTCGCTTGCTGCAGGGGCACATTGGAGCTCGGTGCAGTTTTTGAATTGGGTTTTTTTATTTTCGTTGGCGGTACCGGACGGCTTGCGCCGTTCCGCTAAGAATGCGGTATTTGCGCCCGGTGGAACATCTGGTTCCGAGATGATGTCTGATATGCTTCCACGATGGACGTTAGCTTTTCCTGGCGGACTTTTATTGGCGACTCCCGTTTTGATTGCAGCGGCGCTGTTTTCGCAATTCGAATCGAATTCGCTTCCGAAGCTCGATGCAGAAACAGCTCGCTTGTTGCCATCCAAGAATGATTTACCAAGTTTGCTGATTGTTGGCCAGCATGTTGACTTTTCCATACAAGTACGTGAACTAGGCAATTTGGCGGGACAGCACTCCTCCGCTTGGTCGCTTTCAACTTCGGAAACCAAACAAATGTTGTCACTCGACTTACCTTTTCGTGGTTGGCATGCGCTATGGATCTGCTATGAAATGACAGGGTGCAGGGTTCTTGGACGCCAGTTATTGAATACCAACGACGAAGGTCAAGAGCTTGCTTGGCCGTTTTTTGAAGTTCGCCTGGAAAAAGCGGATGGCGAGTTCGCGGTACTTCATTTTTCGCACTTTTTGGAGAACGGCGAACCCTTTCTCTATAGTCAAAGCGATGCTCGATCCGGGTACATGGATCGAAAGACTCGTTGGATTCTTCCGACAATACTTAGGCAAGTTAGGCAAATGCAAGAACCTATTCCAGTATCCTTTCAATTTCAATTGCTCTCTAGGACCACTGAGCCAGCGACGGACGAACAAGTGGCCAGGTTTCGTTCACTGTTTTTTGAGGCACGTGAGAAGATTCGAGAGAAGTCGATTCCGGCATTTCGGAAGTTGATGGGAAAATAAAATAAACAAGTTCTTCGTTCTGCGTGCTTCGTTCTTTGTTTGGCGGGGCGGGAAGAAAGGGTTTCGGGTTTCGGGGAAGAGCGATTTTGCTTTTGAGATGGAATTGACTTACAATCTGTTCGATTGTTTTTGACAGCTACCTAGAACTATTAAGTGAGGTGGAAAAAGTTCACTGTGTCTGCATCTCCAAATTATCTGCCTCATTATACGTTTGCCGATTATGCTTCTTGGCAAGGGGATTGGGAACTGTGGCATGGCGTGCCTGTTGCTATGACCCCTTCTCCGTTCGGGAGGCATCAATGGTTGGCTGGCGAGATTAGCTATCAGTTCAAAAAATCACTTCGCAAGGGATGTCGGGATTGCTTTGTTTTGATGGAGACTGACTGGATCGTTGCTGACGATACCGTCGTTCGGCCTGATGTCGTAATTGTGTGCGGTTCGTTTCCGGAACGGCATATCGTTGAACCGCCACGATTGATCGTCGAAGTTCTTTCTCCCTCCACCGAGGAAAAGGATCGCACGGCGAAACGCGAACTGTACGCTTCGCAATCGGTTGAGTTTTATCTGCTAGCCGATCCGATCGGAAAACGACTCGAAGCTTTTCAAAGAGATTCTGTGAACGGCGGATTCACTAGTTTGCGCAACGTGCCAGGGCCGGACGCGTGGGAATTCCATTTGGGCGCGGATTGCGTGGCAAAGTTGGATGCCGCGAGTTTGTTTCGGTCTTAGCGCTGTCGTCGCATACGCGTATCAAAATCGTCAATTGGAGAACAATTGAAACCGCTGATAAACACTGATTAGACGCTAATAATTTTCATTGCGTTTATTAGCGTAGGCTTAGCGTCGATAAGCGGTTTAAAAACAGGGTGCATTTCCTGTTTATCATCTCTATCCATGTAGATTAGACGGGCACGTTCTCGCCCGCGTCCACTGGTTCACGAAACCCCCAAAGTGAGTGCCGTTTGCCTTGCAGCTCGGCGTTAAGCAAACGAGTACAATAGTGTCACTTCCGCGAATTCAAGTAACGAGCTAACCATGGTTTCCTTTCACATCACTGGTGACGAACTTTGGAAAAGAATGAATCGTGCCGTGGAAAAAATACAAGAACGTCTAGAAAAAACGGTGGCAACTTTGACGGCCGCCGAAATCCCTTACGCAGTAATCGGCGGCCATGCCGTTCGCGCTTGGGTCGCTCAAGCAGACGAAGCGGCGGTTCGTACCACGCGTGATGTCGATATATTGCTAGTTCGTGAGGATCTGGCTCGTGCCATTGTTGCAATGGAGAATGCGGGGTTCGTTTACCGCATCGGAAAAGGCTTTCCCATGTTCATGGATGGGCCGAACACGAAGGAACGCGATGCTGTTCACGTGCTATTTGCAAATGAAAAAGTTCGTGACACCGACATTATTCCAACACCCGGAATTCATGAAACAGAGTCGATTGATTCAATTCGTATACTCACCTTGGACGCGCTCGTCCGAATGAAACTAAACGTCTTTCGGGATAAAGAGCGAATGCATCTTCGCGATATGCTGGATGTCGAACTGATCGATGTGGGGTGGTTGAACCGATTAACGCCTGAACTGGCTGTTCGCTTGAAAGAATTGATCGACAAGCCTGAAGATGGTCTCGAAGGATTGTTAAATGACGATTGAGAATGGATTGGAAAATCGCTGAATGCTATTGAAAAAACTTGTCTTCATTAACCGTTGCTATTGGCCGGATAGCGAAGCAACTGGTCAGCTACTTACAGAACTCTGCGAATTCCTGGCTCCTCGCTGGGATGTGTCTGCCGTTGTTGGGCAACCCAACTGGGAGACGGAAAAGGAATCTTTTGTTCGATCAGGACTTCAAGAACGCAACGGTGTCAAAATTCACCGACTGCTGCATAGTACCCGCCCAAAAGGCGAACGATTTGCTCGTGTTCGCAATCTTATTTCGTTTACGTTAGCCGTACGACGATGGGGGAAAAAAACGGGATTGGGGGATAGAGAGTCGGGAATCGGGTTGCTAGCTGAGCGTCACAATACGATCGTTTGTGAAACGGATCCGTTTTTGCTGCCGCTCGTCGTCGGGCCGCTTGCTCGGCGTACAAAGTCGCGTGTCATTTACTACCTGCAAGATATTTATCCAGACGTCGCGGTCGCAGTTGGAGTCGCGAAGAACCATTTTTTCATTCGGATGCTGCGGTCACGACTTAAGCAAGAATACATGCGGGCGGATGCAATCGTTGTCCTTGATGAAGATATGCGGGATCGGCTTGTTGACTGGGGAGTGCCTGCCGATCGCTTAAAGATCGTTCCGAATTGGATGGATTGTTCAGTTGTTAAGCCAATTAAATCGAACAACCCGTTTCGTCTTGAACATGGTGTCGAGGATCGATTTGTCGTCATGCATTCGGGTAATATGGGGATGACGCAGCGATTGGATGTGCTGGTCGACGCGATGAAGTTGCTCGATCACCTGGAAGTGGTTGCTGAAGAGGAGCGGCTGGTGGCGAGCGGTTTCGAGGCAGAAAACATGGGGCAACCGGCGGCTAACGCCTGCGGTTCAGGGGAATCGCAACCGCTGGCTAGCGCCTTACGCTCAGGGAGGCGAATTACTTTGATGATGGTTGGGAATGGGGCGAA
>JAYVPE010000543.1:0-14504 GCA_043757575.1 Pirellula sp. | reverse complement strand
ACGCTCGAGAGCTCAATACCAGATAGAAGCAGATTGAGTTCTGTTGCATCCATGACAACATGCTTAGCATCGGCCTTGGGCTGAGGATGCTGCAGACTCCCACGCTCCAAACGTTTCATGTAAATTACGAGTCCATCAGTATCCCACCACATGGCTTTGACACGATCACGTCGCTTGCTGAGAAACAAGAATGTATCGCCTTTGAGAACATCCATCTTGAACTCAGACTGCACGATGGCCAGTAAGCCGTTGAACGACTTTCTCATATCGACATGGGGAGTGTAAAGAAAGACGCGAAGCGGTAGACCATTGAGTGACATCATGCGAGCGATCCTCAATCACGAACGAGGACGGATCGAAATGAACCTGAGTTGGACTGCGTGCTTGAGCAGAAAAGCAGCACAGCCTTGATCGTATCGAGTTGCCACAAGAAAAAACTAACCCACAAATCAAGCCCGCGCCGCCAAAATCCAACCCCGGTCATGATGGGCGCTTACGATTAGTCGTCAAAGGTCAATCCTTATGAATGTGCAGCTGGCCTAATTCGGTTATCTTTTCTAACGAGCCGTCGAGTTTCGTGGGCGATTTGTACTTGGAAAATGTTTCCAGACCCGAGACCCGTGAGCGATTGCTTAACCAAATTCTTCGTAAAATCAAATTTGACCTTTTTTCCAGTCGGGAACACGTATGTCGGTTACCTCCATTCTCTTGACGACCATGCCTGCGATGAGAAAGCTATGCAGTCTCGCTGTGTTCCTTTGTGCATTTTGTTGTTCACCAAATGCTATCGCAACAAGTCCGAACATCATCATGGTCTTCATTGATGACATGGGCTGGGGTGATTTCTCTTGCTTTGGTAATACAGAAGTGCGAACACCGAACGTGGACAGATTGGCCGCTGAAGGAATCCGCTTTTCACAGTTCTATGTGAACTCGCCAATCTGCTCGCCCTCGCGATGCGCCTTAGCGACCGGCCAGTATCCACAGCGTTGGAAGATCACCTCATTTCTAAATAACCGCGCCGACAATGAACGTCGCGGCGTCGCGAACTGGCTCAATCCATCCGCGCCAACTTTACCTCGCATCCTACAGCAAGACGGTTACGCCACCGGTCACTTTGGAAAATGGCATCTCGGCGGGCAGCGCGATGTGGATGATGCGCCAGCCATCAGGGATTATGGCTTTGACGAATCCCTCACCAACTTCGAAGGAATGGGCGCTAAGCTTCTGCCGCTCACCACGAAACCAGGCGAAGAAACGTCCGGTCGGATCTGGGCCGATGCAGAGCGACTCGGCCAGCCAGTCACTTGGATGCAGCGATCTAAAATCACGGGCGGATTCGTTGACGCCGCAATTCCATTTATTGATAAAGCCGTGTCGGAGGGAAAGCCTTTCTATATCAATCTTTTTCCGGACGACGTTCATAGTCCTTTCTGGCCTCCAGTGGAGCAATGGGCCGTCGGCAAGCGTGGCCTCTACCTTGCCGTCTTGATAGAAATGGACCGTCAGCTCGGTAAACTGTTCGATCACGTCCGTGCAACTCCTGCTCTGCGCGACAACACCCTCATCCTGGTTTGCTCCGACAACGGTCCTGAGCCGGGAGCGGGCAGTGCAGGACCTTTCCGAGGCACCAAAGCCACGCTTTACGAAGGTGGCATACGCTCACCACTTGTAGCTTGGGCTCCCGGGTTAATGAACACATCCAAGGTCGGTACTTACAATGAGACCTCGGTCTTCGCCGTCTTCGATCTCGCCCCGTCGCTGCTCGCGATCGCCAATGTCAACCAGCCAGCGAGTATCTCATTCGACGGCGAAAACCTCGCGTCTGTGCTGCTCGGCCAAAGCACCCTGTCGCACACCGCACCCATCTGTTGGCGACGCCCACCAGACCGAAAGACAATGCAGACTGCCCAGCGACTGCCCGACCTTGCTGTTCGCGACGGCGACTGGAAGTTGCTATGCGAATACGACGGTAGCCAACCGGAGCTTTATAACTTAAAAGACGACCGCGCTGAAACCACTAACCTTGTTAATCAACAGCCTGAAATTGTCGCTCGTCTTAAGGAGATTGTGCTTGACTGGCACATGTCCATGCCAGTCGATAGCGGTCCCGCGTTAACAAGCATAGATTAAACGAACCAACTCAATTACTTCCCGAACATCCGGGCAAGGACGTAGATAACAATTGCGCCAAAAATTCCTCCTCCTCCAAGCATGTAGATAATGGAATAGTCAGCAGCTGCGATGATTGCTATTTGATTCAACATTTTGGTACACCTGGCTTTCGAAGTTAGGATTTGGAATTCAATTGTCTTGAAACGAGATACCCAAGAAGCAATCGCTTCAATACTATGTTGGCCAAACGCAATGCAATACCCGTGCCAAATATCATCCACCATAACTACGTATCGCTGAGTGCGCGATGAGCGATCAACATGAATTAAAATCGGACTGAAAATGAACGAAGAGCCTTGTTCGCTCAGGCAAAACTTTATACTACGCCACAAATAAATTGCCCTAATGATTGAAAGTTTCGTGAAACTGAGGCACGGTTCGCAAAGCGGGCGCAGTATTTGCGACTATCTTAAAACTAAGTCGTTTTAGACGGCCCTGGCAGGTCGTGGGCCGATACTTTAAGTGGTCACCTGCGATTGCCGCGACTTGCCTGCGATTGCCGCGACTTGATTGATAGTTAGCCCTCGAGCTGAATGAATTTCTTTTCAAACGAAGCCAAGACAATAGCATGACTAGTCAACCCTCAAGATTCCGTCGATTCAATTTTAGGTTGCCTTGCTCCTACATTCTTATGTGTTTGCTAGGAGTTTTTGTTTTGAGCTGGAATTCGGCTCTCGCTCAGGTGCCACCGTCAGCAGAATTGGTTTTCACTGATGACGTACTTGAAAGTGACGGATCTACAGTCATGATGCGAGGGCCACTGCATGAAGCCTACGCAGAACAGTTTTCGGAAAATCCAACTGCGGGCGATGTTGTCGGTAAAGAACCGCCCGAATCTATCAACGAGCAACCACCCGCTTTCCAACCCGAAGGCGAAAGGATTCAATGGATACCAGGTTATTGGGGTTGGGACGTTGAGATGCAAGATTTTATATGGGTCACTGGGATATGGAGAAATGTGCCGCCTGGCCAGCAATGGATACCCGGCTATTGGACTTCTGTGGGAGACGGTTGGCAATGGATTAGCGGCTTCTGGACGGCAGTAGAGACTGAAGAGCTTTTATACTTACCAATGCCGCCAAATTCCATCGATCAGGGGCCAAGCTCCCCCGCGCCGGGTGATGACTTTTTCTGGATATCAGGCTCGTGGCAATACAACCAGGGGCAATACCTATGGCAAGCGGGTCATTGGGCACAAGGTTTTGATGAATGGATTTGGGTTCCCAGTCGTTATGTATGGACGCCTAGTGGATGCATTTATAGAACAGGTTATTGGGATTATGGAATTGTACAAAGAGGTACTGTTTTTTGTCCCGTGGTTTTCGAAAATGGATACTCACAGCAACCGTTTACACCAAACTACACAGTCGAAGTGGGTCCGTTGTTGTTAGCAAACCTTTTCGTTGCGCCTGGCTTTAATCACTACTACTATGGAAATTATCAGGCATATCAGGGGAAACAGGACTTATACCCGTGGGTTAATTACTATCAACGTGCTAGGGGCTTTGATCCCCTCTACGCTTACTATGCATACCAGCAACGAAACTCTAATTGGATTAGGCAGATCTCAAGAATTGAACATCAGATCGTTACAGACAGTTCATTTCAATCGCAACCCACGGTTGCTGGTCAAGTACGCGCAATGAGAAGCCTACAAGGACAACAAGCCAGTCTCGCCCTTCGGGCAGCTCCCCTATCAATGCTCGCAAGTCATTCTGATGAGAACTTCGTTACTCCTTTCAATTTTAAGTCAGTGGGAGACAAGTTGACGCAGCAAGTAAAAGCGGCCATTCAACCTGTGCGTGAATTTTCGCAAGAGCGTTCCAAACTAGAGCGCGTTCAACCGGGTGAAAACGCTGCCCAGATTAAAGCAGGAACAAATTTGCAAATTCAGTCCAATCAACCGATCAAGCAATTCACATTGCGAGCACAAGCGAACGATCAGCTTCATGTTGCGACCCCGGCGAAGATCGAGAAGGCATTGATTGGCGAACGCGCCGGACAAGTTTCCAATAATGTGTTTAGACCCAACGATTCGTCTCGCCCGGACAAATCGAAGTTGGGGAATCCCCATCTGGATCGTCTGGACAAACGTATGGATCAAAATCCCATAGGGCCAGATGAGATCAATGCATTGCGACGAATGCAAAGGTCAAACGGTGGAGAGTCGACCTCCAAAAATGGACAATCCAATCCAAGTCCCGCACTCGGCACGCGAGTACTTCCCCCTCGTCCGTTACCTCAACAAACGATCAATCCGGCTCCTAATCCAGAAAAGGTTCAACCTACAGGTCCATCGCTTCAACAACCCCTTGGACCACGCAATCAGAATCCCCAACCTGCTGGCGGAAATCTAGGCCTGGGTGGGCAACCGCCAGGCGGTAACGGTGCTAGGCCGCAACCTGAACGTGGAGGAAAGAGTGATAAAGATGATAAACCGGATAAAGCCGATAAACCTAAAAAAGGAAACAAGTGAAGATCAACTACCCGTCATAAACTATTCTTTATTCTTCTTTATGCCCGCCACGAGTTTCGTTGGGACCAGCTACCGCAGCGGGGCTTCCGTCCAAAATCGCTAAGTAAGCGACCAAGTCTCTCAACTCCCGTTTATTGAGATACTTAAGCAAATCTACGGGCATCGAGGATAGGCCCTTCTTGCGTTCGTTGATCGAGTCTTTGTCAAGTTTAATTACGGCTCCTTGTGGGTCCATCAAGGTCAAACTCTTGTCGTCTTCTGATTTTAGAATCCCAGAAACAGTTTTCCCATCGTCGTCCAAAATCACCACCGTTTCAAATCCTTGTGCAATGGCTGAGTTGGGTGTGACGATCGATTCCAAGAAGTATTCTCGCGTCTTTAATGAACCGAGTGCACTTAAGTTCGGACCGACTTCACCTCCCGTATTGCCGACTTTGTGACATCGGACACAGGAGAGACTGGTACGTGTGAAGAACAGAGAGCGACCTTGATTTACATCCCCACCGTCAATGCAATCTTCAAAATATTTTTTCGGATTGGATTCCTTAAGCTTCTCAAGGGCTGCCATCCTATCCGCAAATTTCTGATTCAATTCTTTGTCAAGTTTTCCATTTGCGGCTTCAACAACATTGATCCAACAATCGCGATCTAGGATACCGCTGAGGTAGGCATTCACTCCCTCGGAAATCAATCCCTTTGCAGCTTCGGTTGACATACTACCTAATTGATCCCATGCAAACTGACGTTCGAAAAATACTGTCGAGCCAATTGCATTTTGCAAACTCTTAGTTGCGTCCTCCGGTGCTTTACTGACCTGGAACGCCATACTTGCCATTCTCACATTCACATTCGGATCGTGAAGAAACTCCTTAATCAGCGGTTGAATCGAATCCGGCGCAAGGCTGGTCAATGCTGTGATGGCTGCTCCACGTCGAACCCCGTCCGCATTCTTGTCTTGTGCTGTCACCAGAAGGATTTTTGCTATTTCCATTAGACCGGCCTTAGTACCGACCTCCAAAAATTTGTCTCGGACTGCTTGCGGGGTAGCCGAAAGTTCTTCGATTCGTTCTTTTAAAACTTTTACGGCGATTTCTGGGTTTCGATTGCTCAGGGGTTGATGTCGATTCATAATGCGGTCGCGATCACCTGGCTGTGCCCAGTTGGAAAGCATATCCAATGCTTCGATTCGCAATGCATCTTTGCAGGGAGACTTGGCCGCAAAGTCTGCGAGCCTTACCGCATCTTGATCACGTCCCAGTCGAAAGCTCGCGTTGAGGACACGGCTGACAACAGCATCCTCGGTTTCCGCTGTGACCGCTAGTTCGGCTAACGCTGGTAGTTGACTATGCAACTGTGGCACATCGTGAACGGCACGAACTGCCTCTTTTTGAACATTGGAGGAGCTATCGGAAAGGAATTGGAAAACGATCGGGTTGACTTGTTTTCGAAGCGCTACAACCGTTGCAAGCCGCACAGCCTCACTTGGATGCTTCTTGAGCGAACTCAGTTTTGAATAGTCATCCACGCCTGCAAGTCCCATAATTCCGGCGTGCCTTAGAATAGGGTCTCGGTTATCGTTTTCTTCCAACACGGTCACAATTCCCTCGTAGGCATCATCCGAACCCAAAAGTCCGATGGCCAAGCAACTTGCTGACTTCACAATCGCGGATTCATGCTTGAGCAATTCGATAAAAATGGGTATGGCTTCTTTGTAGCCACCGTCCGCTATCACTTCAATTGCACGTGACACGACCACTGGCTCGGCATGCGACAGTGACTTCATTAATGCGTCGGCAACGAGTGGGTCATTCGGCTTTGAACGAAGCAACTGACCTAAACCCCAATTACAGTGAAGTCGTTTCAATATCGACGTATCGGCTTGCTGGGTAGCCGAAATGAAAATGTCGTGGTTTCCGCGGTTTGCAAGTTCCCACTGAGCCTCGAGTCGAACACGTCGATCAGGATGGCCGAGCAATTCGCCCAACTCGATTTCACCTCGCAACTTCATACCATCACGAAGCAAAACACGCGTGCTCTTTACAAGATCGCTGGCCTGAGCTTTTTCGTCCGCAAAACGGTAGATCCTGCCTTTATTTTCACCATTCCATCCATTGACCCAATCGCTCACATACATTCCGCCGTCAGGCCCGAACTCCACGTCGGTCGCTAGAATATTCCATACAAACTCATCGTTGCTCTTCAGTTCAAAGAATGCTCCCTTGGGATTGACTTGGATCATTCGAATGCCACTATTGGACGCTTGGCCGCGAAAATCGCATAGAAAAAAAGCGTTAGCAAACTGACTTGGATTTCCTTCCGATGGCAGAAACCCCGTCCCTGGATAGCACGCAAGTCCAGACGGACCGTCTGCTAAGTTTGCAATAGGAGGTACTGTGTAGGCAGGTGATTCACTGCTGAATGGATGCCAGATTTTTTCTCGATTGAAAGGGCCTCGGTCCGAAATGTACTGGTACATCATTCGCCACCCCGTGTCGCCACCTCGAATGATATAAACCCATCGCGCCTTGTCACCAGAGTCAGAGTTATTATCACCTGTAAACAAGTTTCCAAAGTCGTCAAATGCAAGTTCTTGCGGATTGCGAAGCCCGCTGGCGACAACTCCAAGCTTGGAGCCATCTAGCTCACATCGAAATACGGCACCGCTTTCGGGATTGGCGAGGAGACCAGTTGGTGTTTCAACGTGGTAACCGCGATCTCCGATCGAGAAGTATAAACGTCCATCTGGCCCTAGAATGAGACCGTGCATGTCGTGGCCTCGGAATGCTACGCGGACACCGTAACCATCCGAGAGAATGATTCGTTCGTCGGCCACGCCATCGTCATCTTTGTCAACTAATGCCCAAAGCTTTGGGATATTCGTGTAGTAGATTCGATCGCCACGGACCAGTGCACCAGCGCCCGTTCCCTCTTCAATACCATTAAAACCAGAGGCAAAGACCGTTGCTTTGTCAGCTTGGAAGTCCCCGTCGGTGTCGATGAGTATGCGAAGCAAATCGTCGAATGTTTCGTACTCCGAAGCCTTGTCCCCTAACTGTTCGCGATGGTATCGAATTCGGTCAGCAACGGTTTCGGCTGCCAGGTCAGCGGATAGCCACTTCTCGTCATGCCCTCGGTTGTCGGTAACTCCCTTATTTTGACGATAGGTCTCACACACAACGACTCGTCCTCGATTATCTATCGTAAAAGCCACTGGGTTTCCAACCATTGGCTCCGCAGCGAAAAGTTTACAATTAAAACCTGCAGGCTTTTTGAACGAACCGATCGCTGTATTTGCATCCCCTGATTTTTCAGCCAGTTGCGGAACTTCTCCCTTTGGCCGTTTGGACGTGTCGTCGCCGTGAGCAAGCACTAAAAAAGGACAGACAACTACCAGGACAAAACCCAGCAGCCTGCATTTATTGTTGATCACTGCAAATCGAATTGCCTTGACGAAAGAAGGCATCTGATGCGGACGGGTAAACGGTGTGGAGGAAGCCATGAGCATTTCGTAATTGGGTTAAATCATTGCGATCAAGTCTCTGCTTCCAATGGTATTTTGTCGGTGGCAAACTGCCAATACTCAAAGACCCATTAGAAGGATTGTTTCGATTGTTTTGATAGGGACGACTCTAATTGCGTTTTACAAATAGTTAGATTTCAAAATCTGCCGTAGACGACAACAAAACTTGAGTCGAAACGGTTCATCAGGGCATTTGATGAACTATGTTTTAATTGCGGCACGGACGCCAAAATGAACTTCAGCAGCCGTTGGGTTGATTGAATCCATAACTTTCGAGGCGTCCATTCATGCGTGCGAAGTCTATCCTATTACTAGTAATCGCGCTCGGTTGCGGAGTGGTCGCGTCTGTCGCGGTCAGTCAAGTTGCCCTCGACCAAAAGAATCGTGCGGAAACTCAGACGGCTCCGGTATTGGTTGTAGCAAAAGAAATTTCGGCAGCGACGAAAATAGGGGCGGATAGTTTTCGAATCGAACAGTGGCCGGTGGACCGTATTCCATTTGGGGCAATTTCCGATCCGAAGTTGATTGAGAACAAGTTTACCAAGCAACGTTTTTATTTAGGTGAACCGATCATTGAGGCCAAACTGTCTGGAAAAGGTCGCGATTTCACGGTTCCTGAGGGATACCGAACTTTTGATATCGCTGTAAAAGATGAGACAGGAGGTGGCGGTTACATTGGACCAGGTGATCACGTCGATGTTTATGGCTACTTTGAAAAAGGCGCACGGGTCAAGGCCGCTAAGAGTGTGAAGGTGATGGAAAACCTTGAGGTGGTCATGATTGATGGCGTTGCAGTCATCGATGCGGAGGCGACCAAGCAGAAAAAATCGAGTACGATTCAACTGCTCGTGAGGGACTCTCAGTACGTCGTACTTGACACTGCCTCCAACCTCGGCAAGCTTCGATTAGCCCTTAGACCACCTGCTAAGGTCGCTGAAAATGGCGAATTATCGGATGATGGCGAAAGGTTTATTTCTTGGCTCAAAGAGTCAGAATTAAATCCAGTAGAAAAGTCTGTCCCCGAACCTATTGTGACACCCGCTCCAAGTAAGCCAGAAAAGTCCGATCATGAAATGGTGATCGTATCGCCCTCCAAGTCGATACTTTACCGATGGACAAAGAACCAATCGATGCCTCAAAAAGTAGACCTGGACCAACCTGACGAGTCTTCGTCCGCCAGCAGTATCCAAAATCAAAACCAAAGCAATCCAATGGGGCCCGCCAATCCATTTCTACCTTCGCAATCTCAAACGCCAAGTGCTATCTCAACGTCCTCTGTAATGCAAGCATCGCAAACTTCCGGAGCAGCAAGGGCTTCTAATACGGCCATGCCTCATCCAACATGGGATTCATCCACTCCAAGCTGGCAATCTGGGGGGTTTAAAACAACCTACCCCAGCAGCCAGTGATTTCTGCGTACCATTGTGTCGATTAAGTCTGTTGGGTGTAGGTCGTTTGTCTAATGGATGATCGATCTGCCATACGTTAGCAAAGCCATGGATGGCAAAAACCTAGCGTTTGGGGCCTCACATACTGCCCATTGGGTTGCAGTAAGTCCAAAGAATGTTCGCAGGGAAGTGAATAAGAGATGGGACACAAAAAGAACTATTTAGTTCGCCTCACATCAACGCTTGCTGCTGCTTTGCTTTTTTTCTTTGCAATGTTGCAGGTGCCTGCGGAATGCATGGAAGGCGAGAACATGATCCCCACGGGAAGGCTTGCAATCGCAAAAACGCAGGAATCGCTGCAGATGGTGGTTACCACCTCTCAGTACCTAACGTTTCCTCAAGCCATTTTAAAAGCAACGGTTCAAAACGACGCTGCGATTCAAGTACAGGCGTCTGGACGAAGCGAAGTATTGGTCTCCGCTATGGCTACAGGTGTCGCGCAGATCGACTTCTTGGGTGCCGATGAAACGGTTTACAACGTTCAAATCGTTGTAACCGGCGATGCACGCGAGCTCAAAGCCATTCTTGCCCAACAGTTCCCTTCCGCAACTCTTCACGTAACCCCGATTCAACAGGCAGTGATTATTTCGGGCTCAGTGACAGCCGACGAACATGTCGAACAAGCTGTCACGATCGCTGAACAGTATTACGGAACGGTCATCAATCGCATCGAGGTGATCGGGGTCCATACCATCATGTTGCAAACGCAAGTAATGGAGGTCTCACGCACTAAACTTCAACAACTTGGGATCGATTGGTCGTTGTCTTCCGGAAATGATTTCGTCACGCAATCGGTAGGTGGACTAATCAAAGCGGGAGCAACAACACCCGGTCTGATTAACGCAGGCAACGAAACGATCAAGTTCGGTATCGTTGACAACGGGAACGCATTTTTCGGTTTACTAAGAGCGCTCCGACAAAAGAACTTGGCGAAAGTCATGGCCGATCCAACGGTTGTTGCGATTGACGGCCGACCAGCAAGCTTCAATTCAGGAGGTGAATTCCCCATTATCGTTCCGGCGGGACTTGGTCAAGTTGGCATCGAGTTTAGGGAATTCGGTACAAGGCTCGATTTCGTAGCTAAAGTGCGTGGTGATAGTCGCATATGGCTCGAAGTTCGACCAACCATCAGTGAAATTGACCCAGGCAGAAGCGTCACTATCAATGGTACGAGTGTACCAGGAATTCGAAGTCGTTTCGTCGACACGGCCGTTGAATTGCGAGCAGGCCAAACACTTGCCCTCGCTGGACTGTTGCAAATCCGAACCGAATCGGAATCCATAGGATTACCGTTCTTGTCCGACGTACCCTACCTAGGAGCGTTGTTTCGCACCAATCGTGAAGTGCAAAACGAAGTGGAACTACTAATTATGGTCACGCCGAACTTTGCCGGTGCGATGGATGCACACGAAGTACCTGTTGGAGGTCCTGGCTTTAACAGCAACAGCCCACTTGAAAAGGAATTGTATGGTAATGGATACATCGAAGTTCCTCCGGGTTGTGCGCCACAGGGCAACTGCCCACCAAGCTACTGTCCACCCAACGAAGGGCCGCAAATCCTTTACAACAATGCCTCCTCTCCGAATGGAACTTCTGTAGGCGGCACGGCCACTAACGGTCAAAAACGCAATCAAACACCCATCTACACTGCGGGTACTAAAAATCAAACCGCCGGTCAAGGTGGCGTTTCAGCCGCTCGAACAGTTCCTGTTCGTCGCTAATCTGTCGATAACATTTCTAACGCCGCGTGACCGTTTCCAACGCTAAGCTTAAGCTGAATCTAAATGAGCAATGTACTAAGAACAGCCATCGTCGATCCAAACGACCAGTCTCGCGATAGCCTCAAGGGCATGTTGCTTGGCATGGACATCGTTTGGCTAGATGCAGAATGCTCGCGCTATGATTTTTTCGCCGACGTGGTCGAGCAATCCAAGCCGGACGCGGCGATTATCTCTCTCGATGGCAACCCCGATCGAGCTCTGATATTGATGGAAAAACTGCGAGTCAGTTCACCCGAATGCTCTCTGATTGCACTTTCGAAAAGTACAGACGGACAGCTTATTCTTAAAACTATTCGTGCTGGGGCGAAAGAGTTCCTGCCCTTTCCATGTGAATTGGAAGAGCTTCATGTTGCGATTGAACGCGTTTTGCAATCTAAATATGGCAGTGGAACCGACGGTAAAGCTCGGGGTTGCCGGATCATTGCAGTCGCTGGGGCGACAGGTGGTGTAGGTTGCACGTCGATAGCAGTGAACATCGGTTGCAATCTAGCGATGCGTCCGGAAAACACGGTTGCGCTTGTCGACTTGGACTTAGCCTTGGGTGATGCTGACGTATTCCTAGATACCATTCCTGACTATAGCCTCGTGGACGTCACCGAAAACGTCGCTCGGTTGGACTTTCAATTGCTCCGCAAATCACTGACTAAGCATTCCTCAGGCTTGTACCTCTTGCCCCGTCCCGTGCAATTGCAAGACCTGGAATTGATCACTTCCGATAGTTTGCGAAAAGTCTGTGGACTCCTCCGGGCTTCGTTTTCTCATATCGTGATGGACGTCTCGAAATCGTACTCGCAAGTCGACCTCACTGCCTTGGAATTGTCCAATGAAATTGTGTTGATCGTTCAACTTGACTTACCGTGCTTGCGCAACATGGTACGGTTGTTGATGAGCCTTCAGCAAATGGACAACATCCGAGACAAGGTCAAAGTCGTTGTCAATCGCGTCGGATTGGAAAGCGGGCAGATCAGCCTTAAGAAAGCGCGTGAAACGATCGGTCGAGAGGTCTTCTTCCAAATTCCAAACGACTATCGAACCATGGTGGAAATGCGAAACAACGGACAGCCTTTGATCGAGCAAGCACCCAAAGCTGCGATCACGCTGGCTGTGCAACAGTTAACAGATCTCCTCGCCGGTGCACAAGTTATCAACAGCGAAGAGAGCGAAAAAATGCCAACCGATAAAGCATCGTCAAACAATTGGCGAAACTTCTGGCCAGGCAAATCGGTGGCAAAGGCAAAGCCGAAATAATCTGTGGCAGTCAATGCACAATCGTCGGTTAGTTAAGCTGCTTCGATTTTCGCTTGCGATCTGTACTGCGAGCGCTTACGTTTTCGCTCAACTTGGAGATCCGAAGCTGCCGGCCAACAACCCAGGCACGACCCAGCACCTTAAAGACTTCACGAGGCATTCCAGCAGGTAAATCGACAGTACTGTAGTCGTCGAAGATTGCGATCTGCCCGATATTACCGGATTCTAAACCAGCTTCGTTCGCAATAGCACCCACCAGATTGCCTGGACGAACACCATGCGCACGGCCAACTTCAACGCGGAAGCGTTCCATTTCATTCGATTGTACCGACCCAGCTACGCCCGGCTTGGCGGTTCTGTTTCGATCTCTGCCTGTTGACTCTCGTTCGAAACTCTCTCGCGGTCCACGGCTATCGCGTGGGCCTCGACCATCACGAGTCTCACCGCGACCATTGTCGTCGGCGAACACATCCCGGCGTCGCGTTCCCTTGTTGGAATCCTCGGTAAGGAACGGTTTGTCACCCTGAATGATCATGGCCAAAGCGGTTGCAACTCTTGCAGCCGGGATGGAATGTTCGGTCATGCATTGCTCAATCAACTTTTCAAACATGGTAAACTGGTTGTTCGCCACGGAGTTTTCATCGCAAGCCTTTACAATTTGGCTCTTGAATCGATTCACTCGCATTTCGTTGATTTCTTTGGCCGTTGGAACCGCCATCGGTTCGATCATTTGACCGGCTGCTCGATCGATTTCCCGCAAAAAGCCACGTTGTCGAGGAGCAATAAACACGATCGCCTCACCGCTGCGTCCAGCACGACCCGTTCGCCCGATTCGGTGAACGTACGCCTCGGCGTCGACTGGCAAGTCATAATTGATAACGTGAGTAACGCGTTGGACGTCCAAGCCGCGGGCCGCGACGTCGGTTGCAACCAAAATATTGAACGAACCTTGCTTAAGTTGCTCTACGGTTCGCTCTCTTTGAGCTTGTGCAATATCGCCATTGAGCGCAACAGCAGCGTGTCCCATGGCAATCAGATTATCGGCCAATTCCACCGTTGCCAATTTGGTCTTTACGAAGATGATCATCCCTTCGTGGTCCGTCGCTTCAAGGATCCGCAAGAGCGCCTCGAACTTGTGGCTATGTTCTACAAGCACAAATCGTTGTCGAATTGTCTCAGCCGTCTTTTGTTGTGAAGCAATAGAAATGACGTATGGATTTTTTAAGTGTTGGTCGGCGATTTCTCGAATTACGGAAGGCATCGTGGCAGAAAATAATGCGATTTGGCGATGCGCGGGAGTTTGTTCCAAAATCCACTTTACGTCGTCTACAAATCCCATTCGCAACATCTCGTCCGCTTCATCCAAAACCAAGCATTGCAACGTATCGACTCGCAAGCGGTTTTCACGCATATGATCCATGACGCGGCCCGGAGTGCCCACCACCACATGCACTCCGCGTTGGAGTGCATGGATTTGAGTAGAGTACGCTTGACCGCCATATATGGGAGCCACTCTTAGTCCACGCATGTGTTGAGCGTAGCGTTGAAAAAATTCAGATACCTGAATTGCCAACTCGCGAGTAGGAGCGAGCACCAAAACTTGCGTTGCGGGATTTTGTATATTGATGCGGCTTAAAAGCGGCAAGGCAAACGCAGCCGTTTTGCCTGTTCCTGTTTGCGCCTGTCCGAGGACATCGCGACCCTCTAACATGGCTGGAATAGTTGCTGCTTGGATTGCCGTTGGGTATTCGTAACCTGATGTTAGTAGAGCGCTGCAGATTTCGGCTGGTAAATTAAAATCAGAGAACTTGACGCGATTGTCTACTTCAGCAGGGTCGTTCGCTTCAGGCAAATCA
>JAYVPE010000542.1:0-14535 GCA_043757575.1 Pirellula sp. | reverse complement strand
CGCAGATACGGCTCGGTCGCCGCCCTAGCCGAAGACATCCGGCGTTATCTGCGCAACGAACCCGTGGAGGCGGGTCCACCCTCGGCTGTCTATCGCTTAAAAAAATATGCGCAGCGGCATCGAGTCGGGCTGTTGACCTCGATCACGGTCGCGATGACGTTGCTGCTATTGCTGGTAGCCGCGTGTATTTATTCCCTCGAGTTACGACACCATAATCGTGAGCTGGCTGGAGCGCTGAGCCGCGTCGAAACAAGTGAGCGCCGCGAGCGTCTGGAGAACTATGCCGGGCAGATTCGGTTGGCCGAGGTCCTGCGAGAGAGCCGCCAATTCACGATCCAGCAAGAGACTCTCGCGGCCCTACAACCGCCTGCCGCAGTTGAAGACCTGCGCGGGTTTGAGTGGCGGTTCCTGTGGGCTGAAGCGATTAGAGAACCACGTCGACTGGCAACACATCACCCAGTATGGGCTGAAGTTAGGTTTTCTTCAGATGGGACCTTTTTCTCGTCGATCGGCCGCGACTTGGTCTTGAATACGTGGGACGCGACCAACGGACAACTTCGCAACGCCTTGCGTCTGAGCCTGGGCGAATCATATCGCTATCTGCTCTTCCCAGTGTTTACTGCCGACGGAACACAACTGCTTTGCTTAGGCGGCAATCCCTTTGAGAAAAGTGGGATGCGTGAATTCACTTTGTGGGATGTCGCAACGGGGCGGCAGCGCAGTCGTCACGAAGCGCTGAATACTGGTGATTACCAAACCATCAATATCGCCCGCGACGGCAGACGCGTGGCTTATGTCCCCTTGTCTCTCACGGGCGAAATTCGACTGTGGAACACCGCGCAGGGGCAAGTTGATTCTTTTCCGCTCGGTGTTCCATTTTACGCGGACCGCCTCGCAGTCTCGGCGGATGGCAACCTTTTGTCTGTTGCGTTGAACATCAGCCCCGGCCCCGCATCGGTTTTTCGCGTGGAAACCTGGGATGTTCATCGCAGAACCCGAGTATCTCAGTCAGACGAATTCGCGGGAATTCCAAACGACCTTGATTTCAGCCCTGACAACGAGAGCTTGATAGTCGCCCCATTGACGGAGGTGCACTGGGAGCGACAACCGTCTTGGTCGCTGGCCTGACAACGAGAGCTTGATAGTCGCCCCATTGACGGCGGGCGCCCCAACTGCGATTGTGCTCGACGCGCGCACAGGCGCCGTGCGTTACCGGTGCGAGGGGCTGGGAGGCGATTCAATAAAAACAGCAATTTCCCCGGACGGCAGGCTGCTCGCAATTGGCAGTCATCCGCCGTCCCCGATCACATTCTGGGACTTTGCCACAGGCAAACGACTACCAAAGGTCCTCGAGTTGGAAACCGGCGTGGAGAGCCTAACCATCTCGCCCGACAATCAAACCTTGGTTGTGGGCGGTTATTCCGAAGAAGGTCGCGGGGCCGACCTCTTTTGGTGCACCTTGCGGGACTGCCCAATACAAACTACGCTCCAGGGGCATCCCAAGCAAGAAGCGTGGTCGGTCGCATTCTCCCCTGACAGCCAGACGCTGGCAGTGGGATATGACGATGAAGTTGGTGGGGATGTCGAGACTCTGAAGCTCTGGGATGTGTCTACCGGAAAGGAACAAATCAACCTGAGTGGGCACCGCTCCATGGTCAGCGAAGTGCAGTTCCTGGGTGACGGCACATTAGCATCGGCAAGCTACGACAAAACGGTTTCTTTGTGGGATATTGCCACGCAAAGACCAAAGACAACCTTCCTGGGGCACACGGAGCCGATCAAGTGCTTGGCCGTTTCGCCTGACGGGTCGCTGCTGGCCTCGGCGGGATATGAAAATGCGATTCGGGTCTGGGACGCACGGTTAGGAAAGGAGCGATTTGTCATCCAAGGACAAAAGGACCTTCTCCATCGTCTGGCCTTCGATCCCCAGGGCAAGACATTGGCCTCGGTTGACAATGGCGGTGTGCTGTGCTTGTGGGATATGGCAAACGGAAAGGAAATCTATCGCACCAAACAGAACACGTCGATGATCATTGGCTTGGCGTATCGGCCCGACGATTCGATGTTGGCGACAGGGAACTACGACGGAGAGGTCAAACTCTATGATCTCCGAGCATTGGGGAGCGAGCCACAGACTCTGTTCGGTCACAAGGGCGAAGTCCGCTTTGTCACATTCTCTCCCGACGGCAAGACGCTGGCGAGTGGCGGAGAAGACGGCACGGTTCGCTTGTGGCAGGTCGAGACCGGACGAGAACTTCTCGTCTTCCGTGACCTGCCTCAGAAAGTCAACTCGCTGGCATTTTCGCCAGATGGCCAGCATCTCGCTGCGGCCATCCATGACGGCAGTGTCCGCATCTGGCACGCCCCCCGCCTGGAATAGCGGGTTGTCACCGGCCACCGCGAGGCCAAGCCTAGCTTCATGAAAATGATGGAAATCCAGCGATCAATTAGTGTCGCCTTTCGCTGCGCGAAAGTTGCGTGGAGATCGCTACTTTTGCGGAGCAAAAGGCGACACTTGGTCCTTTTTAGCCCAACGGGCTTAAACATTTTAGCCCAGGGCAAAGCGCAGCGCCGCCTTGGGTACAGACGGAACCCGGAGCCAATTGCCCTGAAGGGGCCGAACTAACTAGCCATCGTTGACGCGTACTTTATGGGGCCTCTTCAGAGCAACATTTAGGCGTTTGTAGTTCCCAGGGCGGCGCTACGCGACGTTCCGTCGCTGCGCTTTGCCCTGGGCTAATATGTTGCTGCCCCATTCGGGGCGAAAGCTGCACGACCTCCCGTTTCGGGGGAGAGAGTGGGTCGGGTGGGTGTGGGGAGAAACGTGCTGCCCCCCATCCCCAGCCCTTCTCCCCGGACGACCGGGGAGAAGGGAGCAAGAATCCATTCGTATGTGTGAACTGACGTCGTAAATATCCCAAATTTCCTCGACGAAAGCATTTTCATTAGGCCACCTGGCAGTCAAACCGCGACGGGTGCGTTCCCAGACTTGGACACCGCACAGGCTGACTATTTTTTATCTTTCAATTTCTTGTGCTTCGCGTGAGCCATTTCTGTCCCTAAGCACGCATGCATAGGTGAGGACGTATGACTATCCAATGCTCAATTCCACATTTAGTATTCCTAAGGATCGAAAATGTTAACATTTCGTTGTAACACCGCGATAGTGCGTCGCGCTGCCCTTTTTGGTTTTGCACTGCTTGTCATCAACGCAGTGGGTGCAATCTCTGCTTCAGCTCAGTCACCCCGGCCATTTGGCGGGCGTGTGGTCGCGAAATGGGATAACGTCTACAGTGCTCTTGGCGGAGGAACAGCGAATTTTGCTGGCACCAGCCAGATGCTCCACATGGGACGATCATCGCAGGCCGGTACGCTGAGCCTCGGTGCGCCGACTCCCAATGGATTACCCGGGAGTGGCACCGTAACGATAACTGCTGCGAATGGTGACACCGTGACGTTCACTTATACGGGATTCCTTAATCCGTACACCGGAGAAGGTAGCGGACCGCTCAAAATAGTTGGCGGTACTCGGCGCTTCGCAGGCGCTACCGGAGTCGGCAGTTTCTACGCGGTTATTGACCTAACCACTCCCGTAAATCAAGGGATGACGGTTTTGCTCGACGGTGTAATCAATTATTAAGTAAGCCTCTGAGTAGGCACCGCTGAGGCTAGTACGGGCACTTCTTCTCTACGACAGGGTGCAGACTTGGACAGCCCGCAGGCTGACTATTTTTTTATTTTCCAATTTCTTGAGCTTCGCGTGAGCCATTTCGGTCGCGAATCACGCATGCATAGCTGAAGAATCGCCAGTTCAAGACCCGCAGTATTGAAACACTGATCTCCTGCCCCGGCGAATCTTCCATGCAACCCCAGCCAGTCCAACCCCAAACGAGAACCGAATCATGAAACTATCTAGCTTGTTGTCCTCCCTGACGAAGAAACGATCCACAAAAGCAAACGATCGTACTCCTTCATTTCGCCGACGCTTTATGCTTGAGGCGTTAGAAGAGCGCAGAGTGTTGGCAACTCTCATCGTTACGAATACTGGCGATTCCGATTTACCAAATTCTGGTTCGTTGCGTTCCGCTATCCTGGCAGCCAACCAGAGCATTAATATCCTAGACACCATCGAGTTTAAAATTGACGGCCCGGGAGTCCATACGATTTCGCCTCTCGCTGAATTGCCGATAATCTCCGATCCGGTGGTCATTAATGGCTACACGCAGGCCGGAGCAATGAAAAACACGAACGGCCCCGGCCTCGGCGACAACGCGGTGCTGCAAATCGAGTTGGATGGAAGCAACATTTCTGCACCTTACGTACTTGCACCTTTTGCTGTCGGTCTTATTGTGTCTGCGGGAAACAGTACGATCCAAGGGCTTGCAATCAATCGGTTTGATGGATTTGGTATCTGGCTAAAAACCAACGGTGGAAACAATATTACAGGGAACTTCATTGGAACGGATTCAAGTGGAGCAGTTGCGAAAGGCAATACGCTTGGTGGACTCTACCTCAATTTTGACTCAGCCGACAACACCATCGGGGGCCTCTCTGAAGGATCACGCAACATAATATCAGGCAATGACCGTACTGGTATTCAAATTGATTTTTCGAACCGGACCATCATTGAGGGGAACTTTATTGGAACCGACGCTACGGGAACGAAAGCCTTGAGTACCGCCTCGGGATTCCGATCCGGTATTTTCGATCAGGGCAACAGTACTAGGATCGGCGGTACTTTAGACAGCGCGAGAAATATCATCTCTGGCAATAACGGAAAAGGCGTCGAGGTATACCTTTCGATCAACACGACCGTTCAAGGCAACTACATTGGAACCGACGTCACCGGAAAAATTGCCGTCGCAAATGTAGTAGGCTTTTCTGGCTTCCCGGCTGTAAGTGCGACCAGTCAGGTAATTGGAAACGTCATCTCGGGGAATACTAACACCGGCTTGGATCTTTTCCGTGGCATTGCCCAAGGTAACCTAATAGGAACCGATTACACGGGACACCATGCCATCCACAATGGTCAGGGAGTTGCCATGGGAGAAGCGACGCTTGGAGGAACGACAATCGCCGCACGTAACATTATTTCTGGAAATTTGGGATTCGGTCTAAGAGTCTTCAGCAATAGCATTGTTCAGGGGAACTACTTTGGTACTGACATTACAGGATTGGGTGAGCTTCGAAATGGCGAAGACAATATTTTTATGGCAAACATATCCCGCTCACTCATTGGCGGAGCTACCGCTGGCGCTAGAAATGTGTTCGGTGGCGGTGACTTTGGGATACGAGTACTCGGATGCGACACGATCAGTATCCAGGGGAATTTTATCGGAACGGATGCAACAGGCAACCATGTTATCCCAGGTCGTTTCGCAGGAGTCGAAGTGGGAAGCAACTCCACTAATACGAAAATCGGCGGATCGAATCCTGGCGAAGGAAACGTTATTGGCGGATACAGTAGTGGAATAACACTTGGTAACTCGAGCGGGTCGATCATTCAAGGGAATTCGATTGGGGTGGGAGCCGACGGACATACTCCCGTTTCGAATGGTTATGGCATTGGGATCTTCGGTGGATCAACCAATAACTTGATCGGCGGAACCATGCCAGGAGAGGGGAACGTAATCGCCGAAAACAGTTCCGTTGGCATCACGATGAGTCAGTATTACCTCGCGCCGATAACCACTGGAAACGCGATTTTGGGAAACAGTATGTACAACAATTACAAACTCGGGCCAAACGATCCGATGGGCCTTGGCATTGATATCAATCGCCAAAAGCTAGGCCAAGGAGCTGATGGCCCTAATACCAATGATCCGGGTGACGGAGATATTGGAAACAACGATCTGCAAAACTACCCCGTTCTAACGAACGTGATCAATGGCAGCGGTAGCACGACGATTCAAGGTACGCTCAACAGTACGCCCAATTCAACCTTCCGTGTCGAATTCTTCTCGAACTCGACAGTCAAAGTGAACGGCTACAGCGAAGGCGAACACTACCTCGGCTTCACCCCTGTGACCACGGACGCCAGCGGCAATGCAAGCTTCAATGTTACGCTGACAACGCCATCGACTTCGGGCATGTACATATCGTCCACTGCCACGAATTCGGGGAACAACACTTCCGAGTTCTCGCTCGCCTTCCAAGCACCGATTAACTCACCGCCGACTGCCAATGCTGGTGGACCCTACATCGTCGGCGAGGGTACGAATCTGCAATTGAATGGCAGCGGCAGTTTCGATCCAGACGGAAACTTGCAGACCTACGAATGGGATCTTGACTACAACGGCATCGCGTTCCACGTAAATGCGAGCGGCGTTCAGCCGAACGTCAGCTTCCCAGACAACTTCGCAACCCGCATGATCGCGTTGCGAGTCACGGATTCAGGTGGACTTTCGAATATCGCAACGACAACTCTCGCCGTCAGCAACGTTGTACCCATTGCCACTGCATCAGGCTCTACCACGGGCGTCAGCAACCAGCCACTGCCATTCAGCTTCTTGGCAACCGACCTCTCGTCGGTTGACACCGCCGCTGGCTTCCGATTTAACGTTAACTGGGGTGATAACTCCGCAAGCGTGTTTACAGGCGTCACGACAACTGCGACTACTCACGCGTTCGCGGTTGGTACGTACAACGTAACCATGACGGCGACCGACAAGGACGGTGGCGTCAGTGACATAAAGACGATTACAGTCACGATTACGCCTTATGCATTTATCACGGATCCGTGTGACGCAAACAAAACCGCCTTGGTTATCGGTGGCACTTCTGGCAACGACCAGATTAAAGTAAATCCAGGTGGAGGCAGTGCCGACATCAAGTTTATCGTCAATGGCTTGAGCACGACTGTCTCTCCCCCGACCGGGCATATCATTGTCTATGCGGGTGCTGGCAACGACACGGTTCAAGTGGCGGGTGGAATCACGATTCCTTCGCTGCTGTTTGGCGGTGACGGGAACGATACCATCGACGCAGGCAACGGAGCCAGTGTCTTGATTGGCGGTGACGGAAACGACACGCTTCGGGGCGGAAACAGCAACGACATTCTTATCGGAGGCAAAGGCATCGACAATCTATCGGGCGTCGCGAGTGACGACGTGTTGATTGGAGGAACAACCTCTTACGACGACAACACCAAGGCCCTATGTGCATTGCTAGATGAGTGGAGCCAAACTGGCGTTGCATACTCAAGCCGCGTTGATCATCTGCTTGGTGTTTCAACCGGCTTGAACGGGTCCTATCTGTTGAACGACAGGACTGTCTTCGACGATCTGGAAGCGAACACGCTCAGCGGTACCTCAGGAACAGACCTGTTCTTCCAAGGCGCATACGACATCCTATCGGATGCGACTAATGGCGAACGGAGAGTCGTGGTACGTGCTTGACGCCCGCAAAAAAAGTGTCCCTGAACTTAGCTCTACAACTCTTTCTTGACCTTGACGGTTGAAAGCACCATGTTCGTAACTTTCCACGATGTTTATCTTTGCATTTTCCGATTCCATCGTGCGAGAAATCACTGTTCTTGTCGTCGTGCCTTCACCCTGGTCGAGCTCTTGGTGGTCATCGCCATTATCGGAGTGCTCGTGGGCTTGCTATTGCCAGCTGTGCAAGCGGCACGAGAATCCGCTCGACGGATGTCTTGTTCAAACAATGCCAAACAGATTGGGCTGGCATTGCTTAACTACGAAAGCGCTGTAAGGCGTCTACCCGCAGGTATGCAGTATGTGAATGGCGGAACGCCGATAGATGCCGTAGGTACTGCTTGGGTGGCGCTTTTGCCGTATCTTGAACAAAGTACCGCTTCAAACGCAATTAACACTTCCATCCCGTGGTATATGCAGCCCCCTGCAAATGTGCAAACGTCGAGTCGGTGTACTTGTGCCCTTCGGACACGATGGAAACGATCCATAGCTATCCCTTTATGATCGCTCTAGGTATTCCTGCCGGCAATCGATTTGCAACGTCTTCGTATGGTATGAACATTGGAAGGAATGATGCATTCTCGTTTTCTGCGGGCTACCAGCCGCGACCCGTGACGGCATTCTCCGGGGTCTTTAGCGGCAATTCGAAGACGAGGCTTTCCTCCATAACCGACGGCCTGAGTAATACCTTTGCGGTCGGTGAAGCGGCATCGGGGCAGGATATGTGTCAGGGAATTGGCTGCAATGTCAAAATTGCAAACAATCCTGCTGGAGAAATGAAGTCGGCTCACGGTTGGTTGGTTGGTGGTGTCAATCCATCGATGTTTTTCGCTGGAGGATTCCGCTATGCAGGTGGCTTTGGTAGCACTGTCGAAAAGCTGAACAAATTTCCGGTGACCGACTCGTACTACGATGTTGCTCAAATCTTCAATTCAACTCCGAGTTGGCAAGGTGGACCGCATCGCGTTCCCAATTTTCGCAGCTTCCACAATGGCGGTGCCAACTTTGCCTTTTGCGATGGCAGCGTCCAGTTTCTGAGCAGCGACATCTCGCTGCCGATCTATCAGGCCCTCTCCACCATCCAAGGTGGCGAGATCGCGGCCATCCCAGACTGATCGAACTTCGAATGATTACCAAAACGCTTGCACCTAAGAAATTTGCAGACGACGCAACCGAAGATATCGGTTTTCTTGGCAGTATACCGAAACTGCATTCGCAAATCATCAACGACCGTTTTCGCATCCTGAGCGAGCTCGGTCGCGGTGGCATGGCCGTTGTGCACTTGGCTGAGGATCTTTTCAGCGGCAAACGGGTCGCGCTCAAGATGATGAGCAACAGCCTTACCGGCTCCGCGAAACGGCGTTTCACCCGCGAGTTCAGTACTATCGCCTCTCTCAAGCATCCTTACTTGATCGAAGTCTTCGAGTATGGAGAGTGTTCGGATGGGCCATTCTTTGCGATGGAACTCTTCTCCGGCAAGCCGGCCACGGCCATGGTCGGGGCCCCCGCCCAGCACCTTCTTGAAGCGATTTACAAGCTCTGCGAAGCAGTCGATTTCGTCCACAGCAAGCGAATCATCCATCGCGATATCAAACCCGCTAACATCATGGTCAATCCCAAGCCTGACGGCAAAGGCTTCGATATCCGACTTTCCGACTTCGGACTGGCCAAATTTGCTAACTCGTCCTCTTCCCTCTCGGGGGATGTCAACTTCCTTGGAACGATCGCCTACTGTGCACCAGAACAGATCATGCGCGAAGAACTCGATCATCGCGCCGATTTATACTCGCTGGGCATGGTGGTCTTCGAACTCGTCACGGGACGGCATCCATTCGATGAGTTTCGCAAAGACGCACAGGCTTTGATTTCCAAGCAGTTGACCAAAGTGCCGTCGAGTGTTCGCGAATTTAACAAGAATTTGTCAGTGGAGTTGGAGCGGGCCATTCTGAAGATGCTGGCCAAAGAACAGGATGCGCGTCCCAATTCGACGCTGGAGCTACGACAAGCCCTCGCAAGCGAACTTGGATGGTCCGGTAGCGAGGTTTCAAGTCCAAACATTCTCTCATCCGGGAACTTGATCGCGCCCTTCATCGCCCGCGAAGATGAATTAAGGAGCTTGGAAACGTTCATTTCAAACAATTGTGGAGCTTCAGCGATCCGCGATCCTAGTCATCCATCCAAAGTGCGAACGCCGACCATTATGTTTGTGGCTGGCGAAGCAGGAATCGGCAAGACGAGTTTGATCAAACGAGCGGCGAGGGCCGCATTTGCAGGTGGCGCTAAGATATACGATGGTCGATGCTTCGATGGAAACCTTGCACCATTTCAGCCCTTCCTAGAGATTGTAAAGCAAATTCTTTCTGAGCAAGAAAAGTGTCGACGCCGAGCAGCGAACTCGAAAGAAGATGACATTCTCGCGTCGACCACATTCATTCAAGCGGGCGGGTCCACCGCATCGATGAGCACGGTCGATTCAGTCATCGAGGAACATGCTATTGATTTGCTGCGATGTGGCGCCGACTTAAAAACATTGCTTGCAAATAAGTTGCCCCCGGAATTTCTTGAGGTCCCGCGAGACACCGAGTACGTGTTTCGATCTTTAGGTAACTTTTTTGTGGAGCTAAGCAAAATCCATCCGATGTTGATCGTGATCGACGACATCCATTGGGCGGACAAGAGTTCGATCATTCTTCTGCGACACATCGCGTCTAGTGCGATCATCGCACGCCAAGATGCGGAGATTCGCGGGGGACCTCCGCCTCAATTGGTCATCTTTGGTTCGACTCGCAACACGACTGAATACATAAAAACGGTCGACTTCATCGATGAGCTTTGTGAATCGGAGCTAGCAAGCAAATTGGTGCTCGAACCTCTTTCAACCAACGACGGTCAGCAACTAATCGCCAGCCAGTTGGGTGCGCGATTTGACGAAATAGCTCCTTCATTGAGTTCGAGATTGGGTTCTGATTGCCTCGGGAACCCGTTTTATATCTGCCAAACGATTCGCGAATGGAAGCTTAGCGAACGGGTGATCTTCGACGGTAAACAGTGGACCCTGTCGACCGTTAAATCCCAAGATGGCGAGTCGCTGCCTGAATCGGTTCGAGAAGCGCTTAGGTCGCGTCTGCGGCGGTTACCTGACGGTACATCGAAGACACTTGCTATCGCCGCAGCAATCGGTTCGAACGTCGACGTCGACTTGCTCCAATCTTTGGTAAGTCCAGAGAATGATTTCGACTTTTTCGATGCTATCGATGATTTGCTTGCTCGCGAGATCCTTCGAGAAACTGGTAGGCCGCGTGTTCTGGCCTTCGCCCATGATCTGCTTAGAGAAGCAAGTCTGTCCAACTTGTCTGCGACGCGACGCCAAGGAATCCATCAGGCGATCGGTGAGGCGTTAGAGAAGCGAAAGGAAGCTGGGAAGAATGTCACCGATGCAATTCTGGCGGAACATTTCTTGGCCGCTCACGACAACGATAAGGCATTTATGTACTTGCTCAAGGCAGGTCAAGCCGCCACAGCAACGTACTCCCATGTGGATGCAATCCTACTTCTTGAACGAGCAAAACAGTTTGATGCTCCCATTCGATCGAGCTCCGACAGGTACGCGCTATGCGAAGCTCTAGGTCAAAGCTATTCCGCACAGGATCGGCTGGATGAGAGTTTAAAAGAGTTTCAATCGGCCATCGACGTTGCGTCGGACGATTTCGACCTCGCGAAAGCTTATTTTGGGATCGGTAAATGCTACCAACGCATTGCAGAAAGCGCAAAGGCTCGAACCCACTTTGAGAAGGCTCTCGGTCTAGTCGGCAAACGGCAACCGAAAACAAGGATGGGCTACTTGCTTGGAATAAACTTGTCGGGAACGGAGTTTCAGTTCATGCCAAGGTGGTTAAGACGAGGGAAGCGATCGAGTATAGACGAAAAACGAAATGCGTTAGCGTCTGAGATTTACTGTGCCAATTGCATGGTATTAGTTCAATTGGATTTGTTTGCGTACATCTACGGCTCGATCCGTCATGCGCTTCTCGCGAAGTATTCGGACGCCCCCGATGCGGTTGCACTCGCTTATTCGAAGTATGGAATGAACATGTCCCTATCGGGCGTGATTGGACAGTTTCTCGGCAACCGCTACATGCGAGAAGCGCGGGGGAGATTAGACCATTGCAAGTCGACGTTTGTCAGAACATTAAGCAAACAGAATATCGCAGCAGCTCTTTATTACGCAGGAGATCTCGACGCAGCGGAGCGGTATTTTGCTGATACGCAACCGGAACTCGACAAAACCAAAGACTGGCACGCAGGGTTTAATCTCCATATGCTTCGCCACGTTGCCTCCCAACGCGGGAATGCAGCGGATATTGAAGCCCTGGCTCGTCGCGAACTGGAGTTTGGCGAAAAAATCAAGGATCCCATTCTTCAAGCATGGGGAAAATACGGGCTTTCTGATGCGTTGTCGCGACGCGGAAACTTCCAGCAAGCGATCACTCACGCAAGAGAGTCGTGTGTGACACTCCAAAAATCGCTCACCCGATCCGTTTCGTCTCAGGAGCTGGGGCGCGCTTTGATACAGGCGTCGAAATATGGAGAAGCTGAGGATATACTTCGAATCGGTTTGAAGTGGCTGCAAACCGACCTGTTCTACTTTGATTATTCGATGCAATGCTACTCCCTTTATCCGGAATCGATTATCGGTTCTGAATGGTCACTAGGCCCAACTGTGGTTTCTAAAGACAAAAGAAAACGAGGAAATTCGGCGTCGATGCGAGCTCGATTCTGGGCAATGTCCTTTCCCAACATGCGGGCTCATACATATCGTGTTTCCGGTCGTGTCGCCACAGCTTGTGGAAAAACACGACGAGCAATCAAGTATTTTGATCGCGCTCTCGTCTATGCGAAGAAGTTTAGGAATCGGGGCGAGTACGCGCGAACCTTGATTGACAAGTCACTTTTAATCGATGGACCTGATGCACTCAAGATGCGCGAGGAAGGATTGCAACTGCTCAGCGAGCTTCATACTGTGTTGCCTGAAGCGGAGGTTGCAATGCTTGCATCGAAGGAATTGCAAAAGGTTTAGCCTACCTATTTGACATCGTCATAGGCTATCTGTTTTTTCTCTGTGGATTTTGCTGGGCGACGACGACCAAAGTAAGCGCGAGGTAGGTCGCATAGACTGACGTTCGACGTAACGATTTCCAGGACGCTTCTGTCGCCTAGACCGCCGGCTGCAATGGAAAATTCCGCGTGAGTTGCGTGCCGTTCGGTGCGCGGAGCATGGAGAAAAAGGAGCGAGCGATTTTCGAGTGTTTGAAGGAGTAATCCGCCACCAACTGCGCGCGCCACGCGATCTGCAGGCTGTCCTTATTTGCCTACGAGGAAAAGCCCGCCGGATCTGCGGGTTGCATCGCGAGCGCGGCTCCGCATGCGTGAAGTGTGAGCGTCAGAGCGACAGTTGTAGTAGCTTGGTAGAATTTGCATGATAGTAGCGAAGACCACCTTATTAGCCATTCCCCTCGTAATATTGATCGCTTTGTGCCTTCTTGGATTGAATGAAGCGAAACTAAGCGATAGCGTATGGTGGAGTTGTGTGTTGCCTGGTCTGCTCTTGCTCGCTTTGTGGAAATACCGAGTGCGAATATGGCTAAGCGAACGTTGGCATCCCAACATGTCCGAAGAGGAAATCAATTCCGCCAAGTGGATGGCATTTTGGTGGTTAGGGATGTACTTTTTCCTTGTTGGAGGATTCCTTTCAGCGATGATTTTGAGCCAGTACTATAGCTTCAGGATTCCAAATGCATGCACTTGAGCATCACTCGCTTCGAATTGTCACCGGACGTCCTAAACCACGAATGAATTCTAAGAAACAATCGAGCTAGTAAATCCCTTGCTCAAGTTCATCGCAGATGTTCATTGAATAAATGGAGACGAAGATTCCAGCAAATCCTTACAATTCAACAGCCCAGGTAACGAGTGTAGTTCGACCTCGTGGGCGCGCGAGAGCATTAATGGTGGCTCTCTCGATCGGCTGCTATTGTTTGGCAGGCGTCCTTTTCTTTTGTTCTCAAGCATGGACTTTTTACACGCCCTATTCGATCGAAACCACGTGGGAAGTTTCATTGCCAGGATGAATGTCTTTTGCAATTCCCAAATTGCTTGGGGTACTTGCTTTGTCCGTTTTGGTCTTACTTGGCTCGCTATTTCTGTTCTTTGCTATTCGTAAGATGGCACCACCTGAATCCAGCTTTTTAAATTGCCCAAAAGACCGCCTTCGAATGAATGAGCAAAATCCCTACAAGCCAATGTTGAGCGAGCCAGCGAAACCGTTGAAACGTATTCGGTGGGTTCGTCGCTTTTCAATATTGAATTGTGTGATCTTTTCGATCCCATTACTTGGTGCCTTTGCAGCATATCTGGTTTCGGAAGCAAACGGAATACATATTAGTGGTGTGTCCGTCGCGGTGGGAACAGAACTCGCTGTCGTGCTAATCGCTTATCTTGCTATCCCTAACTTCATCATGATTGCATTGTGGTTAAGGACTCGCCGTTCGCCTTAATATTGACGAGCTTCGCATGAGCAAGGCATTCACCAACCCTCATCCCCAGCCCTTCTCCCAAGCTTGGGAGAAGGGTGCCGAAGGCGGGATGAGGGTTGATTTGCGTTGGCGCCAAGACGCGTCAAACCTGTTCGACGATCAAACGACTCACTCCAATGGTTTCGAATCAAGTCGATGATTGCGTTACCACACATCATCGCATTGCCAGCCTGCCATTGACTTGCGGTGGGACTTCAGTATGACGAAGAGTTCTATCAAAGTTTAGAATCAGTAGGTAGAAACCCGATCAATAAGAACGATACGGGTATTCGGAGCGAGCGAGGAGGAAGTTGGGTCGGCAACATTGGTAAGATTTCCCAAATTGTTCGAACGCCTGAACAGAATAACTGAACCTCACAATTATCCATTATTCCCCGCGTGTGATCTGAGCCATGGTTTTGGATGGGGTAATGGCTTGGGGGTCAAGAAAACAATGGATAATGGCAGGCTTGCCGCACGCTAAGGCGCGTTCGAAAGCGGGTGCAAATTCACTGGTTTTACGCACTGTC
>JAYVPE010000541.1:0-3860 GCA_043757575.1 Pirellula sp. | reverse complement strand
GCATGGCGACGATGCAGTCGACGAGGTCGGCCTCGACGATCTTGCGGCGGATGTCCCCCTCGCCGCCGGTGTTGCTGGAGAGCGAGCCGTTGGCCATGACGAAGCCGGCCACGCCGCCGCCTTTGCCATTGGGATAGGCGAGGTGATGGATGAAGTGCTGAATCCAGGCGTAGTTGGCGTTGCCGACGGGCGGGTCGCCGTACGTCCAGCGCCTGTCGCCCCGGAGGAGCGCGCCCGACCAGTCGGAGACGTTGAACGGCGGATTGGCGAGGACGAAGTCGGCTTTGAGGTCGGGGTGCGCATCCCGCAGGAACGTGTCGCCGGGGGCGGGGCCGAGGTTGGCTTCGATGCCGTGGATGGCGAGGTTCATGTGAGCTAGTCGCCACGTCGTGGGATTGGACTCCTGGCCGAAGATGGAGACGTCGGTCTTGTTGCCGCCGTGGGCTTCGGCGAACTTTTCGGACTGAACAAACATGCCGCCGGAGCCACAGGCGGGGTCGTACACGCGGCCAGCGTACGGTTCTAGCATCTCGACCAGCACACGGACGACGGAGCGCGGCGTGTAGAACTCGCCGCCGAGCTTCCCTTCAGCAGCGGCGAATTTTCCCAGAAAATATTCGTAGACCCGACCGAGCGTGTCGCGAGCCTTGTCGCGCGAGCCTTTGAATCCGATGCCCGCGATCAGATTGATGAGCCCGGCCATCTTTACCGGGTCGATGCCGCGGCGGGCGTAGTCGCGCGGGAGTTTTGATTTGAGGTTCGGGTTGTCGCGCTCAACGGCAAGGATGGCGTCGTCGATCAGCGTGGCGATGTCGGGACGAGTGGCCTGGTTTTGCAGGTTGGGCCAGCGCGACTCGGGCGGAACCCAGAAGACGCGCTCGGCGGTGTATTCGTCGCGGGATTCGAGTAGTTTTTGCAATTGCTTGCCGCTGATGCCGTCCTTGATCAGCTCAGCTTCCAGTTCGTCGCGACGGGACTGAAAGCTATCGGAGATGTACTTGAGAAAGAGCAGGCCAAGAACGACGTGTTTGTACTCGGCGGCATCGACCTGGCCGCGCAGAGCATCGGCGGACTTCCAGAGGACGTCAGCGTAGGAGAGGTCGGAGACGTTTTCGTCGGTCATGCTTGGACTTAGGAAAGGTGTTTATGATTTGAAGCGAGTACAAAGCTTTGAAGACTTGCAGCATTGCGAATTCATGCCATTCGAGCGAATTGGGACTGGGCACCAAAAGGCACGAAAAAACCCTGGAATTTCTTGGATTAACCGAGAAAAACCAGGGTTTGGGGGCAATGAGAGCGCTGGGGCTCGAACCCAGGACCCAAGGATTAAAAGTCCTTTGCTCTACCAACTGAGCTACGCTCTCATTCTCCTGAATTGAGCCCGGAAACGACTTTTCGCCGTACCGAATTCTCACCCAACGGAATACGATGATATTACCAAGGTCACCGAAATTTTGAAGGGGTTCATTCGAATGCTTTGCTTTTTCCACTCTCAACTCGACACAACCCTTTGGAAATGCACGGAGTTTGAGAAACAGTACGTCCAGAAGGTCCGTCTCGATACTAGAACTGGGAAACATGAAACCAACACGTTTTTACGAAAAAGACTGCGTTTTTGCTTTTCATGGGGCATTGAAGTCTTGGGGATTCTATTCGCAATTTTTCTAGGGAGTGACGTTACTGCCGGTGCAGTCGGTAGTAATTGGGTCGTCGTTGTGAACGGTAGTTCCGTTACATCCCGGACTATCGCCAACCATTATTGCACGGCTCGAAATATCCCAGGCCGCAATGTAATCGTCCTGCCGAACATTCCGGAGTCCGACCAGATTTCTGTCGACCAGTTTCGCGAATTGATTTTGAGCCCCGTCATTCAAGAAATCGAAATCAGAGGACTCGCAGCCCATATTCAGGGAATCGCATACTCGGCTGATTTCCCAACCGCAATCGCGATCGGTTCCGATATCGATGCCGTCCCGAGCAAATCGACGTACCTGACTCCGGTAGGGTCCATCAATGGACTAACGTACCTGTTTCGATTTGTGCTTGCCAAAAACCCAAACTACATCGGATTCGAAAGCAATCTTTTCGCAGCTCGGCCGGTCAATCAATTGCTTCAGCCCCTAATCGCCAATGGTGAGCATGCCAAGCAATTTGCCGATTTGATCTCACAAGCCAAGCACGAAGATGCGGCAACTTTGCTAGACGACTTATGCGGGAAGCTGGACAAAGAGCTGATCTTCCCGATGCAGTATCTTGCTGCTCGGCAATGGGCTCTAGCAGGAGACTCCAAGCAAGCTATCCGACGCATCGAACGATCCATCCAAGGGGGCTGGCAGTATCGTGACTATCTTCTTAATGATCCCGCTTTCGTCAACTTAGTCGGCGACAGGGACTTCAAACGAATTGCCAAACGCTGCAAAGAACTTCCCTCAGACTATCTGCCAACGCGAGGTTTTGACGCAAGGATGTTTTATACCTCCAACACTCTTGGCAGCACCAATCCCCAGAATGGTGTTTCGTACATGTTGTCGATGGTGCTTGCAGTTACTCGCGATCTTGGAATCACTCAATTTGAAGCCAAGCAAAATCTCCAAACTTCCATTCGTGCCGACTACAGTCATCCAGCCGGCTCCTTCATCTTCGCGAAGACCGAGGATGTCCGAACCAAGACAAGGGAATCCGGTTTTGCGATGGCGATCAGCAAGCTTCAATCGCGAGGTATGAAAGCACGAGTCGTCGAACAAGAGCTACCTCCTCGTGGTGAAGAGTGTTCCGGTGTAATGGTTGGAAGCCCTCAATTCTCGTGGAATCAGAGCGGAAGTAAACTATTGCCTGGTTGCATCGCCGAAAACCTCACTAGCCTTGGCGGTGCGATGACAACCACTTCACAAACCAAAGCCACGGAATTTCTCCGGTTCGGCGCCGCCGCTAGCAGTGGCGCCGTCACCGAACCTTATTCGATTCAGAACAAGTTTCCACATCCGATGATACACGTCCACTATGTCGACGGACTGACAGCGGCTGAAGCGTATTACAGTTCCGTTCTATGCCCTTATCAGTTGCTCATCGTAGGCGATCCTTTGTGCCAGCCCTATTGCATTCCCCCTCGATTCAGCATCCAAAGTAAACCCGATGTGGTTTTACAAGACCAACCGCTGATCCTTTCTCTCGTTACAGATGATTCGACTACCGCCACGGAACCAGAGCAAATTCAGTGGCTTCTGAACGGAGTGCTGCGCAGCCAAGCTCCTTTTGAAAAACAGATCCAAATGCTGTTCGAAAAATCGGAGCCCGGCGCTTATGAGATTCGTTTGATCACCAATGCCGCAACGCCAATTGGGCAGCAATTTGAGCAAGCGTTTTGGGTGACCCTCGGCAAAGCCAGTGAGCAAATCAAACTGGAAGCTCCCCTAGCTTGGGAGCTAAGTAAAGACAAGCCATTGGTAATTTCCCTTGGGCAGAATACAGACTCCGGTGAGATCAAAATACTTCATGACTTCGAAGAGGTTGGAACCATCTCTATGGGTCAGACCTCGACGGTACTATCGCCAATTAAAACAGGCTATGGTCCTGTTCGATTGCATGCAGAACGAATGCTTAAGAATGGTCAGACGGTACGGAGCTTGCCAGTAGTGGTTCACGTGGAGCCTTAGCAAAGGCCGTTTGAACGATTGCAAAAATAAAGAGTACGATCGCGGAGCGATCGACCACACTATGCGGCTTTTGTTCTACCGAATCTGGAGGCTGCGGGGATGATATCGCGGCCAGGACGGTTGATCGCAATTTGATCGAGTATGCTCGAGGCTACCGCGAGAGCTTGGCAACCGTGCTCACCTGTCACAGTCACTGGATTGCCATTT
>JAYVPE010000540.1:0-3865 GCA_043757575.1 Pirellula sp. | reverse complement strand
ACTAGTCTTTTCTTCCAAGAACCAATCCGCCAGCCGCTCGAACAAATCTCATCAGGGATCTTCTTTGTCATTCTATCCATGCTTGTAATCCTTGCAGCAATGAACATGCCTCAAACACACCGATTCATATCCGATTGTTTTTTGAGACTCTTCAGGTCTCCAATCGACAAAGTAAGTTCGACTATCTCGTCGCAACCAAGCGTCATCCGGTCACTAACAGGGGGCTCAAAGTCGAGTCTTGCGTTTGCAATGGTGAGCCTTGCGATTCCCGTGATGCACATGACTTTCGTAGTCATGTTGGCCGTGTTCTTGTTGGCAAACCTACCACTAGGTCGACAATCCGATAGCTGGCTAGAATGGTCATTGCAGAATGGCCAAGCTGTCTGGCCTGGTGTTTTCTTGCTCGTTTTCATGGTTGCATTGTTGGTTTTGGCTCGCGAAAACTCTTGGCGTCAGCTAGAGCCTGCGCAAGCAAGGCTCTATTTACGCTCGGTGCAATTGATTGCAAACTACCGTGACTTGTTTGGATTCGCACGGCAACGACTGAAGCAGCACCATAAAAAACAGGCAGCGTCGCAACAGCCGACACTGGGTATGTCGCGGCGACCGAAAATTCGGAAGGATAGCCAGACAGATAGAATCGACATGAAGGGTTTGAAATGATATTTTTTTGGATGCGGGAAATCGCGGGCTGGCTTCTGGTTCTTGTCGCCCTTTACATGCTACGAATAGGCTTAGAGTTTTTAAGTGACATCAACAGCCCCCGCATCATCGAATCGGCAGTCGTTATGCTCTCTGCCCTAGGAGTGATGCGTTGCGGAGTTCTTTTGGTTCGGGTTTCAACAGCCGCACGACTTATTCGCGATGAATCCCGTCCCACGTAGATCAGCCTGTCCTCAGGCGTGGATCGAAAGCAGTTAGAACCGAACTCTGCGAAAATCTGCGCAATCTGCGGATGGAAAAGGAAAATCTGCGCAATCTGCGGATGGAAAAAATGGTTATGCGTGTTTGCTAACATGCCTCCTATGCCGCTTAGATTCGATCGAAGACTTCTGGGGGAACGCCGATTGGGAGGATGTGAACCTTTCCAAGAAATGCCGTCGCACAGGATTCTAAGAAGCCTGGCTTTTTGGCCACAAAAGTCAAGGTTATGTCGGCAAGAAACGTGGGGGCGGATGGCTGTCCAGTTTCCGCATCGAGCCCAGTGGGAATATCAATCGCTACACGTTCAAGAATGGACGCGTTAGCCAGTCGAAGTATGTCTGCCATCAGGGGCCGTGGTCGGCCAGTTGCGCCCGTACCCAACAATGCATCGATGATCATTTGACTATTTGCACAGTCGGATCGCAATTGATTCCACGCTCGTTCCAACTCGGGCGGAGATAGCCAGTCCCCAATCCAGCCGGTGCGTATTTTTGTATGTTCAACTATTTTCAAATTCGCTTCGGCGTCTTGCGATAATTTTCCGTGTTCAGCGACCATCCAAAGACTGAGGCGATGTCCCATTGCATGCAGATGCCGCGCGATGACGAGACCGTCCCCACCGTTATTGCCAGGCCCGCACATAACTACGACACAGCTTGATCGCTCTAGTCTCGCGTCGATCCAATCTGCGCAGCCTCGTCCAGCGTTCTCCATCAAAACGAGACTGTTCATTCCAAAGTCGCGAACCGCAATGGCATCCACCGCACGGATTTGTGCGACGGTCAAAAAACAAGGTGGCTTTGTGTCGGAAGCAGCAGTAGACATGAAAACACAAATCCTCGGTTACCTGATTGGATCATGGAACAATTGCGAGAGTTGACAAAATTGACCATTCTAGCCTAGCATGCAACCTAGGACGTTGTACAGCTTTCGCCCCGAATGGGGCAGCAACATCCTAGCCCAGGGCAGAGCTTAGCGACGGAACGTCGTGAAGCGCCGCCCTGGGTACTGGAATACAACCCAGCGTTGCCCTGAAGGGGCGTACCAAAATGCTGGAGCAATCATCGCTTGCTCGTTGGGCCCTTTCAGGGCAATTTACGGCGTCTTCTTGGCATACCCAGGGCGTCGCTGCGCTTTGCCCTGGGCTAGGATGTCATAGCCCGTTGGGCTAATACGATGGAGACGCAACTGGCAGACGATTTATCATCCTTTTCACCTTAGCCGATCCTTCAGTTTCATAAGCGCGAAAGCTGGACGATCTCCTAACGGGGTTGCGGGTCCGTTTCGATTTTGAATTGTTTATCGATAGACGCGAGATTCAGGCTACCATCAAGCACGAAGTTCATTTGAATACCTTCGTAGCATTATTCCGTGGCATTAATGTTGGTGGAAAGCATATGCTGCCAATCAAAGACACTAGTCGCAGTTCTAAAGGAATGCGGATGCGACAAGATCAAGACGTACATCCAGAGCGGCAACGCTGTTTTTGATTGAAATGGCAAACAGACACAATCGCTAACATCCAAACTGCAATCCAAAATCTTTAAGAAGCATGGTTTGACGATGGTCGCTGGATAACTGAGTTTAAGTTACACTACTCCATTCCAGATTTCACGGGATAGCCGTAAGTCGATTTTGCCGCCATTTGCAACGTAATTCAAGTCGTCATGTCAAAAATTCTTCAGTCGCTTCCAGTTGGCGAAAATGTCGGTATTGCGTTCTCGGGTGGACTCGACACAAGCGCAGCCATTTACTGGATGCGTCAAAAAGGGGCGATACCGTATTGCTATACGGCCAACTTGGGTCAGCCTGATGAAGCCAATTACGATGACATTCCTAAACGAGCCCTCGAATGCGGTGCGGAGAAGGCTCATTTGATCGATTGCCGTGAGCAACTGGTTCACGAAGGCTTGGCTGCTTTGCAATGCGGTGCATTTCACATTACCACCGCGGGCATACCGTATTTCAATACCACGCCGATCGGTCGGGCGGTGACCGGAACCATGTTGGTACAAGCCATGAAAAAAGACGGCGTCAACATTTGGGGTGACGGCAGTACATATAAGGGTAACGACATCGAAAGATTCTACCGTTATGGGTTACTAGCCAACCCCAATTTGCAGATCTACAAGCCTTGGTTGGACGAGCAGTTCAATCGTGAACTGGGTGGGCGCAAAGAGATGTCCGAGTTGCTTGAGAAAGCAGGGCTCGGTTACCACATGAGTAAGGAAAAGGCTTATTCGACCGACTCCAATATTTGGGGAGCCACTCATGAAGCCAAAGACCTTGAATTGTTGGACTGCGGCATCAAGATTGTTGCCCCAATCATGGGTGTTCCTTTTTGGAACCCAGAATTTTCAGTTCCTGCCGAGACGGTTACGGTAACTTTTGAAGCCGGTTACCCCGTTGCGCTCAATGGCAAATCCTTTGCGACCAAAGTCGATTTGGTTCTCGAGGCAAACGCGATTGGTGGTCGACATGGATTGGGCATGTCGGACCAAATCGAAAACCGCATTATCGAGGCGAAGAGTCGCGGCATCTACGAAGCGCCCGGGATGGCATTGTTATTCATCGCTTACGAACGACTGATTACCGGCATCCACAACGAGGGTACGATGGAGCAGTATCGAGATATGGGCCGCCGATTAGGTAGGCTCCTATACGAAGGCCGCTGGTTTGACTCGCAGTCCTTGATGCTGAGAGAAGCGTTACAGCACTGGGTTGCCAAGGCGGTAACAGGTGAAGTAACTCTCGAGTTGAGGCGAGGCAATGACTATTCGATTCTCGATACTCGCAGTCCAAATTTGACCTACAAGCCGGAGCGACTGACCATGGAAAGCGGTCAAGGAGAGTTTTCGCCGACGGATCGAATCGGACAATTGACTATGCGAAATCTTGACATTGCCGATACGGGAGACAAGTTAAAAGTTTATCGAAGTGT
>JAYVPE010000539.1:0-3865 GCA_043757575.1 Pirellula sp. | reverse complement strand
TTGCAGGGCCGACAGCTCGAACTGAATACTCGGCGCAGAAAACCTGGCCCCGATACGCGTTGAGAACCGCATAAATAGATGAACTAGCCACAGGACATTGCCGGGCGATCACATCGAGAGTATCGATAGCGATGGTAGGAATTTGCAACGCATATGCCATGGCCTTCGCTGTCGCAACGCCGACTCGCAAGCCAGTAAAAGAGCCAGGCCCGGTCAGCAACGCGATCGCGCTGAGTCTTTGCATCTCGATGCCGTTGTTGGCTAACAAGCGTTCGATCGCAGGAGCTAACGTTTTGGCCGAGCCTGCATCGGGCGAGAGAGTTTCCGAATCGCAAACGAGTCGACCGTCAGAATGGTGAAGGACTGCGACCGAACCGCTTTTTCCGCTGGTCTCGAGGGCCAATAAAACATGTTCTGATTTCATTCGTGGGTTGCCGAAGCAACTACTTCCCAATCTCAGAAAGGAGTTCGCTCATTTCTGATGCCGCGTGCTGATTGTCTTGTCGTCTCGCCTCGTCTATTCCGTCTCTTAGATACGTTCTCGCCTCGTCAAGCCGATCCAGTTCGACCAGTTGCTGTGCCGCCATGAAAAATGCGGCCACAAATTTCGGCTCGTTGTGATTTGCCAGTTCAGCTAGCAATTCCAAACTTTTATTATTTTCATCTAACTTGCGGTACTCCATGGCTAGCGTGTACCGCAGGAACGAATCCCGAGGATCGTTTTGGAGCATGGCTTGGATCTTGTCGATGCGCGTGGTTGTCATGGTTTGGATTCATTGAAAGTAAAAAGTTGCAACCCAAGCGTTTGACCGCGTTGGACGCAGAAGGGCTTGAGATCGATCTCGGTTTTTTGACCACTCATCCACTGGTACATTAGCAGACCCGTCGCGGTCGACCAGTGCAAGCCGTGGCGGAAGTGCCCGGCAGCGATAAAACCATTTTCAAACGGATGGAGGGTGCCCAAGTAGGGCAACGAATCAAATGACCCAGGCCGCAAGCCTGCCCAGGTGCGCTCGATGTTAGCTGTCGCCAACGCCGGACAGATTTTCATCGACCACTCCTTGATCGGATCGATCATTTCTGAGGTCGTCCGATCATCAAACCCTACTTCCTCCTCACAGGAACCGGCCAAAACGTAGCCGTCATCCCGTGGGACCAAGTAGCGGTGTCCGTCGTTAATCACCATTGAAAAGAGAGGCTTATCCAGTTTGTACAAAACCATTTGTCCGCGAACCGGCAGGATGCCCGTTTCGATTCCAATAGGCCTTAGCAATTGTGAAGCCCATGCTCCGCTCGTAACACAATACCGCTTCGCATGGAATTCCCGCGTGCCTACATTGGCTGACACGATTCGGTCGCCAAGCGTTTTTAATTGATCTATACGAGTGTTTTCGATCATGCTGACACCAAGCCGTTCGCAAGCCGTTACCAAAGCGGAAATATGCCTTGGGTTCCGCAATCGACATTCATCCGGCACGTACCACGATCGTAGATTGGCGTTGCTCTCGACGAGTGAAGAAACGACGGGCAGTTTTAGTGTTAATTCAGTGGGAGTCCACGACTCATATCGGATACCGTGTTCGTCCCACCACATTTGATTGGCCGACAATGTTGCTCTTTCAGCCGCAGAGCAACCTAAGTACAAACCACCACATTGGCGAAATTCGTTGTCGATGCCTGTTTGCTCGAGCAGTCGTCGAGACCACTCCGGGTGTAAACGATGCGACAAAGAACGCAATTGCTCGATTGGATCGAGGGCTTCGATTGTTGCCCCGGCTGGCAAAATACCGGCACCAGCCCAAGAAGATGCTTTGCCGATCTCTCCCGCATCCACCACCAATACTTTCCATCCGTTTGAAGCGGACTGGTAGGCAATGGAAAGTCCTATGACTCCGCCCCCGCATAGCATGAGATCGAAAGGCGGATGGGTAGAGGAACGCATTGGCAGGGGTCCGTTCAATCGTCGCTCTCGTCGTCGTTGAAGATTTCATCGCGAGAATGAAGCTGACAAAACAAGGCCCGTTTCTGCTCCGGTAGTGAATAGTCAAAGCCCAGTTTGCGCAAGAATCCCTCGGAGGCGCTGATCGCCATAATTTCTAAAATCCCCTTATCCCGAGCGCGGTCAACACATGCCTTGACGAGTCCCGAACCGATACCGTAACCTTGGTATCCCTCGGCGACCGCCAAGCATTGAATTTCGCCGAGCTTTCGGGAATAGATTTCTACAGCGGAAAAGCCGACCAATTTAGGATCACCTCGTTCATCGGTGACTTCCGCAACGAAGCCGTTGGCCATTAACAAGATCAATTCGGCTTGCATTCGCCTGAGCAGCTTGCGTTGCTCGACAAACGGCTTGAGCAGAGCTTGGATAGGGATCAAGTCGTCAAAATGAGCACGTCGGATCTTGTAGGGGACCTTCGGCTTTTCTTCGGCAGCGGCAGACGGTTCGGACAACGTAATTCAATCCAGGGTAAACAGTATCGATCATTCCAACGCTGGAGTCTGGCATAGCGTGGGTGCTAGCAAACTTTGGCTATGCTAACCGATTCAAGGCTTGGAGCCAATCGCTTGCCGTCGTTCAGGACCCGCAATCCTTACCCAAACCGTACTAAGGTTTGCTCGTATTGCCTCGTTCGATCCGTTTCCCGTATAAAGACAAAAGAGAGTTAGGCACAAGCCCTCCGGCTACCGAAATTCAATTCGAGAACACTTCCTGTGGACAATTAGTCCCGGTGTCGTCAGATTCACCACTCTTGTCCGATCAAAACTTCGCAGCGAGCTTTATGGGACAGCGACTATTCTTCTCAGTCGGAGAACCGAGCGGCGACCTACACGCCGCCAACTTGATCCGAGCCGTTCAGCAGATATCCCCGTCCTCGACGTTTCGGGGGCTTGGTGGAAGTCGTATGATTCAAGCTGGCTTAGAGCTGGATTATGATCTCACCAGTTTGGCGGTGATGGGGTTTGCTGAGGTACTTCCAAAGCTTAGAGAATTCTTCCGGGTTGCCGACTTGGCAGAACAGAGTTTTGCGCGTGGCGATGTCGATGGAGTCGTCCTCGTAGACTTTCCAGGATTTAATTGGCACATTGCTAGGCGAGCCAAAAAATACGGGCTGCCGGTCTTTTATTACTTGCCACCCCAGTTGTGGGCTTGGGGTGGTTGGCGAGTGAAAAAAATGCGACGCTATGTCGACCACGTGCTCTGCAATCTTCCGTTTGAGACGCCTTGGTTTCAAAAACGCAACGTGGATGCTCATTACGTCGGGCATCCGTTCTTCGATGCGGTGGCACAACAGGTTTTGGATGTTCGTTTCGTTGAGAAATGGCGAGACAGCAAAACACTTCAAGTGGCAGTGTTGCCGGGCTCACGAGACCATGAGGTACACAACATTTGGCCGTTGCAATTGGAGGTGATTCGCAAGTTAGCGGTAAAGCATCCGCAAACACAGTTCTTGGTCGCAGCCATCAAAGACTCGCATGCGTTATGGTGCCGTTCGCTATTGAAGGCATCCGATGCAAAGTTGCCAATACACATTTTCGCAGGCAAGACGAGCGAGATTATCGAGTTAAGTGATTGCTCGTTAATGAAAAGCGGTTCGGTTTCACTGGAGTTGATGGCAAGAGGCAAACCCGCCGCAGTCATGTACCATCTCAGTCAATCGACCTATGCCATGGCCAAGCTTCTTGTGAAGTGCAAAAGAATGTCGTTACCCAACCTCATTGCTGACCATCAGGTTTTGCCGGAGTTTCTATCGCACGGAAAGCTCAATTCCAAGTCGGCATTGCAATCCATTGAGGACGTTACGCAAGAAATGTCGAAGCTTCTGGGTGATTCCGCCTATCGTTTGACGCAGCGTCGAAACCT
>JAYVPE010000538.1:0-14602 GCA_043757575.1 Pirellula sp. | reverse complement strand
ACAATTGCAAGACGAATTTTCCACTGATCTTCGCTTTCGTCGGTAGCGTAAAAGCGGCTAGAGAGATCGGGAGGAATCAAAGCTGCATCGATTTTTTTTAACTTCAACTCGTTTTCAAGACTACTCGGTTTTCGCGTTTCGATCTCGGACAATCGTTCTTGCCAACTCCAAATAGCAATTCTTCGATTCGCGTCGTTTGCCACGTTTATACTGGATACCGCATTCGGCTTGATTTTCAGGAAGAGAAACTGACATCCTTCATCGCGAGGATTTTCGAGTTCCGATTCGATGCGTTCTAATTCCTTGCGAACGAAAAAAAGGAAAGCTCCATTGTGGACATGAGCTGGGTCATTGATCTGAGCCGGTTCGTTGATGAGATTTTTGAGTCGATCCCGCAGATGCAGCTTCGCTTTGAGGTCCTCTTGCATTGCCGCTTCCTGTTCTTTGAGAAAAGTATCTGGGGCCTCTTTTTCAAGCCATTCCCTTGAAACAGCCACCCTCACTTCCTCGGTTGCCTTTGCACTAAGAATAAACCCCCGAATCTGTTTGTGACTTTTTAAATGTATAACATCGACAGCCAATCTCGACTGATCGCGTGCCTGGCCAAATGCCGACGAAACTGCCCCAACCAAGACTATCCAAGTGAATGCGTAACGGACGAACGTGCGATTATCCATTGCGATTATCCAAAGTGCGTGCAAGATCGGTTTTTTAATGATCTTTATGGTTAGTGTATCAGCTTGCCGACTACTAAGTTACACTTGAGGTCGCTTTCCAACCGAACCATTGTGTGAAAGGCGACTGTTCCAACAGTGTTTTTGTTGCTTAATTGGAGATTGAAAAAGGGACGCATGAATTTAAACCAGCCCTCGGGATCGACCGACGACACCGTTTTAAACGACGAAACCGACCATTCCGAAATCATCGAAGGCGGCAGTTTTGGCTCCGAGATCAAAAAGAAACAACTCATGTTTCAAGGGGACGTTTCGGATCTTTTGCCACAATTGCGTCTCCATGCCGCCCCGCTTGAAATCACAGATATTTCGCCCGAAGCTTGGAACAGCATCGCAGAATACTGCTTGCAGATTTGGTCGTGGAACCAAAATATCAATCTAACGCGACACACGACGCCGGAACTATTCGTCAAAAGAGATCTTCTTGACGCTTGGCACTTGGCGAAATTGCTTGAGCCAAACGAAGAAATATTGGACATCGGAACCGGAGGTGGTGTCCCAGGAATCTTAGTAGCGATACTTCGTCCGGACGTCCAAGTCACACTCTGCGATAGCGTTGCGAAGAAGATGACCGTCGTCAATCGTGTCATCGATCATCTCAAACTAAAGATTCCGGTCTATCCGCTGAGCGTTCAAAAAGTACTAGAGGAATTTCGGTACGACACGCTTACCGCCAGAGCCGTTGGCCCGCTAACGCGGCTGTGTACTTGGCTGCAGGACGACTGGCACAAGTTTCGCAGACTGCTTGCAATCAAGGGCCCAAAATGGGTCGAGGAACGGGGCGAAGCACGTCACAAAGGGCTAATGAAGAACATCGAGCTGAGGCGTGTTGCTGGCTATACAATGCCCGACACAGAGTCGGAAAGCACGATCCTGCAATTACTTCGTCCCCGCTGAATCCTTTGCCGCTTCAACAGGTTTTTTCGATGCGCGTGGGTGCGCCTTCGTATAGGCCTGCTTGAGTGCAGCGGTACTAACGTGCGTATAGATTTGAGTTGTAACAAGACTCTTATGGCCAAGCATTTCTTGAACACTTCGAATGTCAGCTCCGCGATCTAACAAGTGCGTTGCAAAACTATGACGAAGTGTGTGGGGAGTTGTGCGTGAATCGAGGCCACTTTCCTTGATGTATTTTTCCAGCATACGGGCAATACTTCGCGTGGTCAGTCGTTGCCCAAACCTATTGGTGAAAGTCGGAAGGTCTTTGGAATCGCCGTGGTCCGCCCGTTTGCGAACTGCATAGTAACTGTGCAATGCCTTGGCCGCATGTTTTCCAATCGAGCCGATGCGTTCCTTTTTTCCCTTTCCGCGAATGCGAACGGTTCCTTCCTCAAAGTCTAAGTCTCGATCGTTCATGCCGACAACTTCGCTGACTCGCAAGCCAGCGCTGTAGATAACCTCAAGAATGGCAATGTCTCGCAGACCCATCGCATCGTTGGTGTCAGGCGATTCCAGCAGTGTGTTGACTTCGTCCCCGGTTAGGAAATGAGGCAGCTTGCGATGCCCGCGTGGGTTACGAAGCGGTTTGGCAGGATTCGTATCCGCCATCTGCTGGCGCTGTGCAAAACGATAAAAGCTGCGTAGAGAAGCAAGTTTTCGAGCAATGCTCGTGCGTGCATATCCGGCATCGTGCAGAGCAGAAACATAAACTCGTAGTTGTGACGCGTCGACGTCGCGTGGGGCTACTTTTTTCTGGCCTTCGTCGGTCAAAAAGTCAGCTAAGTCCATCAAGTCTTCACGATAGGACTTGATGGTCAAATCGGAAGCATTGCGTTCAACGTCCATGTAGCGAAGGAACTGAGAGATCTCTGCGTGCATCCTTGGTCCTTCTAAAATTGCCAAATCCCGACGGAACTAGTCTACATCCAAAAATGCGTTCATGCGGGCGCAACTCGATATATCTTGCCAGCAGGACGTAATTGCCGTAGTCCCTAATTTCATTTGAGTATGTCCGCTAGTTTTTCACGTTAACATTGCTTCGGCGTTAAGTGACTGCAATTCTCCCTGAATCTTGTTTATTTCCGTCCTAATACGTTCCTCGTTCGCGTCCATCTCTCGCAGCAGGAGGACTGCGAGCCCGACTGCCGTTTCCGCTTCCTCTGTGACTACACCGGTCGCACCCACTTCTGCAAGCCAAGCTCGTTCTTGTATATATCGGGCCCGGACGAAAACTCGCAATTCCGGATTGAGATCCTTTGCCGCAAGTATAATAACGGTCCTTGCAAGCACGGCCGGTACCGTAACGAGTAGGTACTTTGCATGTTTGATACCAGCTGCGGTGAGAATTTCCGGCCGTGTTGCATCGCCATATACGCTGAGAGTTCCGGATTCCGTTAGCGATTTTACGGTATCTAAATTCAAATCGATTACCACCGGTTTGACCCCAAAATCCCTAAGAATTCTGGATGCGGTCTCCCCAACGGGGCCATAACCAACAATGACAGCCGTCACTGACTGTTTTTTTGATTCTTCCATTTCTAATAAAGAGGCCTGTGTTGATTTGTTGAGTTCGGCGCCGCCTGATTCCGCCCGACTATTCAAAAGTCGCCATAGCCGTGGCTTTCGACGTAACCAGTTTTCCAAGGGATCAATGCCAAGAAATAGAATTGGGTTAAGTGCAATCGAGAGAATTGAACACGCTACCAATAGGCTTTGTCCTTCAGTTGGTAAGAGTTTTGATCGCATCGCTTCGTTTGCCAGCAGGAAAGAAAATTCTCCTATCTGCGAAAGTACAATTGCAACGGTAAGTGCAGTTCTAAAGGAATAATGCATCGTCCAAGCGACAATGAAAGCGGCGATGGGATTTGCGATGAGTACGATACCAAGCAACGCTAGTAGAAGTGAAGGGTGGTCGACCATCACGCGCGGATCGAACAACATACCAACCGACACAAAAAACAACACTGCAAAAGCGTCCCTCATGGGCATTGCATCCGCTGCAGCCTGATGGCTCAATTCGGTTTGGCCGACAACCATACCTGCGAGAAAGGCGCCTAATGCCATGGATACACCGAAAACAATCGCGGAGCTTGTTGCAATCGCTAATGCGATCGCAAGTATCGTGAGTGTGAATAGCTCACGAGAGCGAGTGTGTGCAACCTGCCGAAGTAACCAAGGGATTACGAGTCTCCCCCCAACAACGACTACAAGCCCGAGTGAAACGACCTTTACGACAGCAAAACCAAGTGAAAAAAAGACGCTTTGATTTTCGCTTTGGTGCTCGCCGGTTGCGTTTGCTAATGCAGGCATCGCGACTAGCAATAGTACGGTGAAGATATCTTGAACTATCAGCCAACCGACCGCTATATGACCTTGGGGCGAATGCAGCATTTCGTTATCCATGAGAACACGAACCACGACGACCGTGCTTGCCACCGAAACCGCAAAACCAATAACCAGTCCCGAGGTGGCATTCATCCCGAGTACGGATGTTACTAAAATTGCTAGCAAGGTTGCAACTAGGATTTGAACTATAGCACCCGGCAATGCAATCCGCTTCACCTCAAGTAGATCCTTCAGATCGAAATGCAGCCCCACACCAAACATCAATAGAATAACACCTATCTCTGCAAGTTCGGCTGCCATTTTCAGGTCGCCGACAAACCCAGGAGTTTGGGGGCCGATGATGATGCCAGCTAACAAATAGCCAACGATGGGTGAAAGTCGTAGTCTATGAGTGATTAGGCCTAGAAAAAGGGCTAGAACAAGACTGATAGAAAGATTTGTCAGAAGCCCAAGGTCGCCATCCATTTGTGGATTCCATTCCGTTTCTCGAGTTGCTCTGTACCTTCTATCGGGTCAAAAGAATTAGAGTACCCAGCCCCGAAACTTTAGATGTTTGCTTTTCGACTCGACTTCCTCTTGCTCGACAGGTATCTAACCAACTCCTCATCATACCATCCGACTTATTTCGAACAAGTTAGAAAGCCAGGCGTTGAACGCCGATTTCCTCATGCGCGTAGTAGTACGATCAAGATTGTGAAAAAATTCGCAAACGCCTTCATCTTGTTGTCTGCGCCGAAAATCGCTACAGAGGAATCAGTAGTTCATAGAACGTTGGTTTAGTAGTATGGGCAGGAGGCCTAAAATGATTGAAAAAGCACTTCGTTTTGCAATCTTCGGCATTTTAAGTTTATTTCCTCCATCTGCTGCGCTCCTTGCATCTGACCCAATCCAAATTAGAGAGTGGATCGAGCAGCTTCGCCATCCTACCGTCGGGGTCCGCATTCAAGCTGCGGCAAAGCTAGCAGAAATAGGCAAACTAGGAGTAATAGCGGATAGTTCTTTAGAGCCCTTGGCCAAATGCCTTCAGGATCCCAATAGCAATGTCCGGCTCTACGCTACTTTTGCACTTGGACGGATCAAGGCAGATGTGGAGAGAACGGTGAGTTTGCTTGTTCCGTTGCTGGCCGATCCTGACGAACATGTTCGTTATTCCTCTGAATGGTCGATCTCCGAAATCGCCAAAACTGTTTCGAGTCAAGAAATGACTGCGGAACAGTCTCGCAATCTACTTGGCGTCTTTTCATTAGCAGAAATCCAAATGTCTCGCGGTGCGTTTCAAGAGCGGCACATCCTGGCCGTAAAAATGGCCCGCAAAAGACTGGAAAACTACGCCACCAAGCCTGTCGAAATAGCATCCAATAATGGACCTCGCCAAGAGTTACCTTTAGCAGTCATTGCCTCCACCGTCCCGCCAAACAATCAGATGGTTTCGATTTCCCTATACGAAGCCAACGATGTTGCAGGACGCTTGCAACTCGTAGATCGCATGACAGATGATTCCGCGTTTGATGATCCACTTCGACTCGCGATATTAAAACTGGAATTGCAACGCGAACAATCTTACGTTGCAACTTATGCAATAGCGCGCTGGCAATTGACCGGCCAGCGTCTCCTTTTGCAGTTATTTTCCGAACTCAAAGGAAGCGAATCGAACACACACTATGCAATCAGAATTATTCAAGAACTGACTCCGTACGACTCAGCAACTGCATCGACTGCAGTTGCTTTTCTCAAGAAACTCGCAAGCAACTCATCCGAGATCGATGAAATACGAACGGAAGCGATCGAAGCAATTTCCGCTTATGGAGTCGACGCAGCAACGTGTATTCCCGTCCTCCTCGGACTTATTGCCCAATCACAACTCTCGCCAGACGTTCGATCCGCTGCCGTGAAAGCGATTCCGAAACTTGCACCCGGCTCGCATGACATGGCTCGCACTCTCGCTGTGTTCATGAAAAGTATTCCTGTCGAGGATTCGATGTTCAACGCATTCTCGGAGTCTTTAGGCGATTTTGGTTCGGCTGGAGCCATTGGTACCGAACTCCTTGTCGACGGTCTAGTTGCCGAAGATGTCTGGACTCGAATTGTTTGTGCAGAATCGCTTGAAAAAATCGGGGAATTAGCTGGTGGATCTACCTCGTCGCTCGTCGCACGAATCGTTGCCGCAAATGAAGAAATCCCTGTAAAAAGCCAAGCGGCAAGCGCTCTCAAGCAGATAGGAGCCAATTCCGTCGCACTGTTGATGGAACAAATTCAGCATCCAGAAGCAATCGTGCGAGAGCATGTCCTGCGTGCGTTAACCGTGGTTGCAAATTCAAATTGGATTCTAGTTGAGCCATGCCTCTCAAAACTAAACGATACTTTTGAAGTGGACGAAGTGCGTGCAGCAGCGGCAACTGCGTTGGGCAGCGTCGGCTTGAACGCTCGGCCTGCCGTCCCAGCTTTGTTTCGAGCATGCGAAGCCTCACAATCGACGGTGTTGCGAGCCGCTGCGATCATCGCATTGGCACGCATCGAGCCCAAGCAAGCGTCGTTGATGATCCAAGCGAGCCTCAACGATTCTGAGTTTCTTGTACGCGTCAGTGCGGCATTCGGTCTTCATTTGTGCGGAGACACAACTGCGAGTCTGGACGCGCTTCTGCGACTGCTTGACGAATCTGAGAGCGATCAACTGATCTGCGGGATCGTTGTCGATTTAGGCCATGCCGCAGCCCCAACCATGTTGCAAATAGCAGCCGCAGAAGAGCGATCGGCTAGGGAGCGATTGTGTTGTGTTCAGGCTATGATTGCGATGCCGAACGTTGATTGGCCGCCGCTGATTCGCTTGCTTGAAGACCAAGAAATAGGAGACCAAGTTGCTAGTCTTGTCAAATCGTCTGAGCACTTTGAATCGGACGTGATTCCGCTTCTGATCGGCTGGCTACGGGAGGGACGCGTTGGATTTGGCACACGAAGCCGAATTGTCGCAATGATCGAAGCCGATGGATTTGGTGCTGGAGATGACGAAGTCAGATGGGCTGATACGCTTGCGATCAATCAACCTGGGGCAAACCGAATCGCAGTTCCATTTCCCGAGGAAGCCAAGAAAACTGCTGCGATGCAGAGGGCTGCTATGCAATCTGCTGCTATGCAATCTGCTGCTATGCAATCCAAGGAGCGACCTACGGAATTCTCTCCCGAGTCGGAGGATGGGAGAACATCGAGATCGATTCTAAAGCATGGCGATAATCACAAGGTTGCTGTTTTCTATGGAACCAATCGATCGCCAGTTCAGCCGCGAGGGTTAACCAACCCCATAGTTGCAAGCCATGTTGTACTAGCAGGGTTAGGGCTGGTTGCAATGATCGGTTGTTTCTTTCTATTTCCTCGGCACAGTAATATCCGCTACGCGATCGCATCGTTGGTGGGAATGGGAGCGGTCTCAACATTGGCGTTGCAGATGATGCTGCTGACGAACTGGCCAGGAGTATCGCGAGAGCTACTTTGTTACGGAGGGGAATACAGTGATCAAATCCAATACGGTGTCTGCGAAGTTTCTATTCCAGAGGGGCACCAGCCCGGCGAGCTTGAATCACCGCAAATGTTCAAGATGGAAGTGACTCAGGACCCAGAGAAACACATCGTCCTAACCAATGTTGAGCGACTCCCAGTGGATGCATTTCATGCGGTTATGAAAACCGAGTTGGATCGAAAGGGCAATAACATTTTCGTATTCATTCACGGTTACAATGTCTCGTTTGAAGATGCTGCAAGGCGCACTGGGCAAATGGCTTATGACTTAAAATTTCCGGGCGCACCCGTCTTTTACAGCTGGCCATCGCAAGCCAATTGGTACAGCTACGTGACAGACAAAGGGAACATCGACCTGAGCACTTCCCAAATCCGTTCGTTTCTTTTAGACATAGCGACAAAATCGAAAGCCGACACGATCAATTTGATCGCGCATAGCATGGGCAATGTTGGCCTTACTGCCGCATTGAGCGAAATGGAGCAGAGTTCGAAACCTCATTTCAATCAAGTTGTTTTGGCGGCGCCTGACATTGACGCAAGTGTTTTCAAAAATGAAATAGCTTCGAAGATCGTTGCCAAGGCACGTCACACGACGCTCTATACTTCGAGGACCGACCTAGCCTTGATTGCTTCTCGTTATTTCAATCGCGGGAACCGAGTGGGTGATTCTGGTCCTGAGGTATTGATCATTGATGGTATTGATACGATCGACGCGACGGCGGTAGACAGCAGTTTACTGGGGCATACATACTACGGAAGCAACGTAACGGTGCTGGACGACTTGGGGCAGTTGCTTCAGAATCAGCCGATTGAGTCGCGGCATTACTTGAAGTCGATTGTTCACGGCTTAAAACCTTACTGGGCATTTGAGCCCATGCAAATTTCGAGGGTACCATCGCCGCCTATGGGACTAAATCGCTAGGATTAATCACGAAGCAAAGTAGCCGTTTCGACTAGCGCAGATCTTCGTGAATGTAGACACGAAAGCACGAAAGCATTTATCGGGTAATCGCTTTCGGTGTTTTGGGCATTTCGTGATCACTTCATGTAAGCCCCGGATGGGCAAGCAGTAGAGAGTTGCGACCGTTATTATAAATCGTAGAACACAACTTCGTTCTCATATTCGGCGATTGCGTGCTCGGCGGCTGGATAGGTGGCACCTAGGACCATCGCTCCGAAACTTGCCATGTGGATAAGCCAGCAGCCATCGTTTGCAAGGACAGTTCGCAGGGCTACCCAAGCGACAAGTAACATTGCAGCAAAATAGAACCGCTCTGCCGTCCGTCGAAGATGCAGATTCTCAGAGCACTTCGCGATCCACAGTCCAGCCAATGCAATGCACGGGACTACCCAAGGTAGAAATGGACCAAAGGACTCAAACCAATATGGCATGTAGGGCATTGCTAGGGTGCTTCCTTGCTCCCGAGTTTAATTTACTACCCAGGAATCGTTCCCACGGATAGGATCTGAGGATAATGATAATTATTCGAAAAAGATTCAAGATCGGATCCTAATGGCACTTACTTTACCGAAATAATTTTTAGCGGAATGGCGCGAGCCATCCGGTTTCGTTGCGATTCATTCAATTCACCGTACGGCTCGCCGTTACGCTTCCAATTTAAGCACCATTGGGCGTTAGCCAAATGGAACTCACTTTGCGATTTCGTGAACTTGTGGGCTCCTCTGAATGCTCGCTATCCTCATTTGAATAGGGAAACAAGCGGTTAGCGACTTCTCCGAATGCTGCGGAACCAATGGCGAGCCTATGCGATTGGAGTGAAGTTTGCTTACAAAGGACTCAAAAGTCGTCTTGCAGTGAAATGGTCCATCTGTACACTAGTGCGACTCTTGATGGGCGAAAAATAAGCTCGTTGAGGGATGTTCCTATTAATTGCCGGTGTAGCTCAGTGGTAGAGCAGCTGATTTGTAATCAGCTGGTCGGGGGTTCAAGTCCCTTCGCCGGCTCTTGGTTTTGAACAGATTTTGTGCAATTGAATTGGGAGGTTGCCCGAGTGGCTAAAGGGGTCGGACTGTAAATCCGATGGCTTACGCCTACGTAGGTTCGAATCCTACACCTCCCATTTTCAAGGCGTGCAACTTCAAAAATTTTCGGAATTGCGGGTGTAGCTCAATGGTAGAGCAGCAGCCTTCCAAGCTGAATACGAGGGTTCGATTCCCTTCACCCGCTCTCCCTTGCAAGCTGCTGTAGCTCAGTGGTAGAGCACTTCCTTGGTAAGGAAGAGGTCATGGGTTCAAGTCCCATCAGCAGCTCTGTCGTTAGCTCTGCTCCTTTTGGGGGGAAGTGCTCCGGAAACGACAACAAAACAGCCGACACGGATCGTTGGCAGTGATGTAGCGTAAGAGGGATCGTGGATTAACCTTTGTTTGCTCGTGGGCCAAAACCTCACGGCGTAATTTCCAGTTTTCTATTTGTTTAGGTGTTGTGAGCAAAAATGGCCAAAGAGGTATTTGAACGCAAGAAACCCCACTGCAACGTAGGCACAATCGGTCACATTGACCACGGCAAGACCACCACAACGGGTGCTCTGCTGGCAGTACAAGCTGCAAAGGGATTGGCAAAGCCAAAGTCCTATGCTGATATTGCAAAGGGCGGTACAGTTCGTGACGCTACTAAGACGGTGACAATCGCCGCGTCGCACGTTGAGTATGAGTCGGATACCCGGCACTATGCTCACATCGACTGCCCAGGTCACGCCGACTTTATCAAGAACATGATCACGGGTGCCGCACAAATGGACGGCGCGATTCTGGTAGTTAGCGCAGCTGACGGACCGATGCCACAGACCAAGGAACACGTCTTGCTCGCTCGCCAGGTTGGTGTGCCTGCGGTGCTCGTATTCCTTAACAAGTGCGATTTGGTCGATGACGAAGAGTTGCTCGAATTGGTCGAATTGGAAATTCGAGAGCTTCTCACTAAATACGGTTTTCCAGGCGAAGAGACTCCAATCGTTCGCGGCAACGCAAAACTTGCTTATGACAAGCCTTCGGACCCTGCCGCCAGCAAGTGCATCACCGATTTGATTGCAGCAATCGATGCTTTCATTCCACAACCTATTCGAGAAGAAGACAAGCCGTTCTTGATGGCCGTTGAAGACGTCTTTTCGATTGAAGGTCGCGGTACCGTTGCAACGGGTCGTATCGAGCGCGGGATGATCAAAGTCGGCGAAGAAGTCGAGATCATCGGATTGATGGACGAAAAAAAGAAGACTACCGTCACGGGTGTCGAGCAATTCCGTCGAGAAATGAAAGAAGGCCGAGCTGGCGATAATGTCGGATGCCTCCTTCGTGGCGTCCGCCGTGAAGACATTGAGCGCGGCCAAGTACTAGCTAAGCCCAACTCAATTACTCCGCACAAGAAATTCGAAGCGGAAGTCTACTGCTTGAGCAAAGACGAAGGCGGGCGACACACTCCGTTTTTCTCTGGTTACAGGCCACAATTTTACTTCAGAACGACAGACGTAACCGGTACGGCCAATCTTGTTGATGCAGAAATGTGCATGCCTGGCGACAATGTCAAGCTCACGGTAGAACTGCAAAAGACAGTTGCAATCGATGCGGGTGTTCGGTTTGCAATCCGCGAAGGTGGCAAGACGGTCGGTTCGGGCGTTGTTACCAAGATTATTGAGTAGTCCATTCATTCCGCAGCACTTTTGCAGCGGAATGGGTTTGTTAGGAGCGTAGCTCAATTGGCAGAGCACCGGTTTCCAAAACCGGGGGTTGCGGGTTCGATTCCCTCCGCTCCTGTTGAGTCACTTTCGATTTCATCATCCACAGAAAAAGCATGGCAACTGTATCCGAAGATTCAGCATCCGGCCGCTCGTTAATTAGCGAGCTTTTTGCCGGATCGCTATACAAGGCTCGGCAGGGACGCATTGTTCGCCAAGTCACATGTCTGGCGCTCTGGTTGACGATGTGCCTAGGGGCGTGGCAACTGTACGAAACGTTGGGGTCGGGCCTTTATGGCATGAACGCTTGGCGATATTTGCTGCCTGGCGGGCTAGTCGCACTTGGCATGTGGTTCGCATTTCGATTGGTAAACTGGCCGAAATTTGCTGATTTCTTGATCAGCGTTGAGGCTGAAATGACAAAGGTTTCATGGCCGACCAAAACAGAGCTTTACAGAGCTTCGATGGTCGTTATATTCACGATGGCTTTTCTGGCATTGTTGTTGTTTGCTTACGATTTGATCTGGCAAGCAATTTTCGATGGCATTGGAGTTAGTTAATTTTTTTGGCTGGGTTGTCAGCGGATGGCTGGCCTCCCCAACAAGCCAGGAGAATGGCCTGCAGGCGACTTTCTGCCGTGCGTAAGCACTAAGTTTTTTCGTCTGGTTTGGTTGTTCGTTAAGACTGGCGCTAGGTTTTCGAGTGAACATTTCCACACAATCCGAAACTGAATCTGCTGACGCTGGCGATATGCGCTGGTACATCCTTAAGGTTCAGTTTAACCGCGAAGATACCATTCGCACTGCTTTGGAGAAGCGAATCCGCTTGTCCAACATGGAATCTTCGTTTGGCGAGATTCTCGTCCCTACCGAAGATGTGGTGGAATTTACACGAGCCGGTAAGCGCCGTGTCGTGAAACGCAAACTCTACCCAGGTTATTTGGTGATCCGAATGGTCATCAATGATGATACTTGGTTTTTGGTCCGCGAGACCAATGGAGTCGGCGATTTTACCGGTTCTGGTGGCAAGCCCACACCGATGACAGACTCCGATGTGGAGAAAATCATCAAGATGGCTTATCCCGACGCTGATGACGAACAAGTACCCAAGACTACGATTCCATTCAGATCTGGCGATCGTGTACGAGTCAAAGAAGGAAACTTCCAGAGTCTCGAAGGCGAGGTCGACCGGATCGACGAGGCCAATGGGCGTGTTACCGTGATCATCAGTATCTTCGGTCGCAGCACTCCAGTCGAATTGGACCACTGGCAAATCGAGTCTCTCTAATCTGCCAGTTCAAGCGCGGAACTCATTTTGTTCGGTTCGCTTGTGCAGGAGGTGTTGGGAGTAGCATTCAAAATAATCGAGTTTTAATAGAGTATTGAAACTTAACATTCAGTATCGGTGACAGAAGCGGACACAAGGTTCACTATCAATGGCCAAGCAAGTCGTAGGACAAGCAAAATTTCAAGTACCCGGAGGCAAGGCGACGCCTGCACCTCCCGTTGGTACTTCGTTAGGTAAGTTCGGGATCAATTTGGGGCAGTTTGTCTCCCAATTCAACGAGAGGACGAGGGAGTTCAACGGCACTCCAATCCCTGTTGTTGTGACCATTTATTCCGACCGCAGTTTCGAGTTCGTAACCAAGAGCCCGCCTGCTTCGGCTTTACTCAAGATTGCGGCTGGCGTTGCTAGCGGATCGAGTGAGCCACATAAAACAAAAGTTGGCAAGGTGACCGCCGCTCAAGTTGAAGACATCTGTAAAAAGAAGATGGCTGACTTGAACGCTCGCGATCTCGAACATGCTCGTCGCATGATCGAGGGCACCGCCCGCAGTATGGGTATCGAGGTCGTAGGTTAATCGAGGGGAGCAAGCGTAACGATGGTCAAGCCAACGAAGGCAATGAAAGCGATGCTCGCCAAGGCACCGGGAATTGTCCCAATGCCATTGCAGCAAGCAGTCGAACTGCTAAAGCAGTTTTCTGGTCGCAAGTTCGACCAGACGGTTGAGATCCATATGAAACTTGGGATCGATCCCTCACAAGCCGATCAGCTTGTTCGAGGTTCGGTAGTGTTGCCACACGGTATCGGCAAGATACAACGCGTGATCGTCTTTGCTAAAGGCGATTATGCGAAAATTGCTACGGAGGCGGGTGCAGATTTTGTCGGAGCGGAGGATCTGTCTAAGAAGATCAAAGACGGTTTTTTGGACTTTGACGTCTGCATTGCAACCCCCGACATGATGGGTATGGTCGGTCCGCTCGGCAAGGTGCTCGGCCCTCGTGGTCTGATGCCTTCGCCACGTGCTGGTACGGTTACGACTGACGTCGCTCGCGTCGTCAAAGAGTATAAGGCGGGTAAGGTTGAGTTTAGAAACGACAAGGGCGCAAACATCCATGCGGTTGTCGGCAAGATGAGTTTCGACGCGACCATGTTAGTTGAAAATACGACTTCCTTTATTTCGTATGTGCAGTCCCTCAGGCCAAACACGGTCAAGGGTTCGTACATTAGATCGATCGCGATTTGCGCGACGATGTCCCCTAGCATCCGCGTCACAGCGTAAGGAAAGGTTTCCATGAGCAAGCTAGTCAAGAAGCTCGTTTCACGCGATATCGCGAGTCGTTTGGACGGGGTCAATGACGCTATCGTTGCCAACATTGTTGGAATGACTGGCGAACAGAATTACAACATTCGAAAAGCCTTCCGGGAAACTGGGATTAAGGTCATGGTCGTGAAGAGAACCTTGGCAGCGCGAGCTACTGAGGGGACTTTATTGCGTCCGGCTTTCGGTGAACAGCCTGGGAGCATGGCTGTGATTTGGGGTTGTGAGGATTTCGTATCCTTGGTGCGTTTAGTGACCAAGATGGCGGATTCTGGCAAGTTCCCGAAGCTAGAAATCAAGGGTGGGGTCATGGACGGTGATACCATCACTGCCGACCAAGTTAAAAAGGTTAGCAAGTGGCCAAGTCGGTCCGAACAGATCTCATTATTGGTTGGTCAAATTCTCTCGCCGGGTTCAAACCTTGCGGGACAACTGGTTGGTCCGGCTCGCAAGATTGCTGGCCAAATCAAGAAGTTGATCGAGAACCAAGAAGAGGAAGCGGCACCAGCGGCTGCGGAATCCACAGAGTCAGGTGCCGCCGAATAATCGGTGCCAAATTTACGTGTCGAACAGCCGGTTTAAAAAACTTTCTCGCCGGTCGTTTTTAGTTGTTTGTTTTTTCCCAACAAGAGGATAGGTAAGATTATGTCCGAGTCAGCAACCGCTTTCGCGGAAGAAATCAAGACCTTGGGCGAGAAGATCGTCGGCCTGACGCTCAAGCAAGCCAAGGAATTGAGTGATTATTTGAAGGAAGTCCACGGCATCGAAGCCGCTTCCGGTGGTGG
>JAYVPE010000537.1:0-14618 GCA_043757575.1 Pirellula sp. | reverse complement strand
TTTGGCCCGCTCCAGTCCGGAAAAGAAGCTACAGTTTTTTGCCACGCTGCTTTTTGCTGGATTTACCGTCAACGCGTCCGGCTTTTCGGAAAGCGTCACCAGACCAACCAGGTACCAGACTGAGGAACGACGAAACTTGCATGATCCAAAAACAGGGAAGGGAATTTTCATGACGCGAACTCGAAACATTGTGCACGCTGTGCAAATCACCCGCCTTGGTTCGGCAGCAGTCGAGTTTGCGGTCATCGCCCCACTCTTTTTCCTATTGCTAGCGGGCATCATTGAATTTGGAACCGCGTTTCGCGTTCAACATTGCCTTTCCACTGCCGCCCGGCAGGGGGCACGTGCCGCCATTATCGAGGGATCGACGTCCAGCCAAATTACGCAGAAGGTGCGAGATAGTTGCGTTAAGAACATGAAAATCGCACCTGCTGATGTCATTGTCGTAATCACGATCAACGGTCAATCAAACGTCGAGCTAAGCCAAGCAACAGAAGGTGCCGAGATCGGAGTTACAGTGGGCATTCCGTACTCCAAGGCGGGCGTAGGGTTTTATGCAAACACTTTCGCAAACTCCGTACTGAGTTCTACCTGTATGCTTGAACGGGAGTAATTCAAGAATGAAAACGAACGAAAAGAAATCATCGAGTAAGAACCGCAAAGGAGCGATTACTGTCCTTGCCGCACTCTTCCTTATCGTGGTATTGGCATTTCTCGCCTTTTCGATTGACTTCGGCTACATCACAGTCACGGCGAGCGAACTCCAAAATGCCGCCGACTCGGGAGTTTTGTCGGGAGCGCGAGCACTTCACGATGGCCGCGATGCCGCTATAGCTGCGGCAAAACTTTGGGCCAGCAAGAACGTAGCCGCAGGCAAGTCAGTTGCTACGGTAGCGAGCGAGGACATAGAAATCGGAGTGTGGGACGATGACACCGCCACGTTTACTGCGCTTACCTCGAACTCAAGCGAAACTCCGAACGCCGTTCGGATGACTTGCCGTCGGACATCGGCTCGTGGCAACGCTTTGAATCTGTTCTTCGCGCCGGTTATTGGGACAAATTCCACGGATCTCGTCGCTACGGCCACTGCCCGAATCAAGACATCGCGCTGCGGATTGATTATCGGAATTTCAAGCGTCTCGATGAGCGGCGGAAGCCACACGAACAGCTACAATGCAGCGGATGGTGCGTATAATGCAGCAGCTCCCAAAACCAACGGGCACATCTGCAGCAACGGTGACATTGTGATGAGCGGCTCGACGGCCATAAACGGCGATGCACATCCGGGCATCGGTCACGTTGTTAAAAGCAGCAGCAGTGTTGGTGTGCTCGGAAAAATATCTCCTTTGAACAAGTCAATTGCGTATTCGCCAGCCGATCTTGGCGATACAGCAACGAACAATAGCAATTTAAGTATTCCTTTGTCGCAAAACAACAAGAAAGCGCTCGATTCAAAGCGCGATTTTGTACTCTCCGGGGGCGACAGCTTAAAACTCCCACCGGGTAAGTACTATTTCAATAAGTTGACGTTATCGGGTGGGTCATCGATAATGATTAGCGGTCCCACTGAAATTTACGCGACAGGCGACGTCAGCCTCAGTGGGGGAAGCATGGCAAACCTCACTATGCTTCCCAAGAATCTGCAACTTTTTCCAATGGGTTCGAAGTGCGTCCTCTCTGGAGATTCCGAATTTTTTGGCGTTGTTTATAATCCCAGCGGCAAGGTAGAACGGAGCGGAGATTCGGATTTTTACGGGGCGATAGTCGCCGGTCAGCTCGTATTGAGCGGTTCGGGTGGAATCCACGCTGACGAGTCTCTGAACTCGCAACTGTTAAAGGGAGGCGCAAAGGGCGCAAAACTTTTGGAATAACTGAATGCTTTAACAGGCATGAAAGTTTGCGGTATCTCTTTTCCACTAGGTGACATCCTGATGAAGAAATCGCATCGACAGTTTGCGATGATAACACTCGCCTTCGGCATCCCGTTTTTCGTCCTTTTTCTTGCAATCGCGACACGTGAATCGGCATCGGCTATTCCGCGTCCGAAAGGCGCTGTGCTTACGTTGTGCGCTACGACCCATGATTTGGGGCGGACATCACTTCGGGAAGAATTGCATGTTTCGTTCCCAATTCGCAATGCGGGCACGCGACGGCTTGTTCTCAACGCACTTGACCTGGAATGTGGCTGCAGGGAGCTTACACAGCGCTCCATTTTCGTTGCCCCCGGCGAAACGATTCATGTCGACGTCCCGCTCGACACACGCTTCGTCACGGGCTCTGTCGAGAATAGCCTGGAATTTACTACCAATGACCCCGCAAATACCCAATTCCAACTGAAGGTCCGGGTATTTGTAGCCGTAGCGGGAGTGCAAATGTAGGGGTTGGACTCTAGGGGAGACGAAAAGGCTGTCGAGCCATACTCCGTTTAGCAATTCTTACTCGCGGGTTGGGCTGTTCCGTTGATCACGGTCGCCATCGCTTTGCAGCAATGGGTCGCGATATTGTCTATGGCAAGTAACGCAGTTCTGGCTGAGACGACTCAAGGGCTCGACGATACTCGCTGGTATCGCTCCCAACCTGGCGGATCTATTCCATTGTCGAATGGCTGTCTCAAGGTTACGACCATCGGACTCGGACTCCCTCAATAGCTTCTGAAATCCCTCGGGATTTCTTGCCAGGACGTTCAATCGCAATATTTCCGCGAAGTGTTCCACCAAGAGCAATGCTTCATGGGCAGGGTCGATGTCGGGGTGATGCGGCCGGGACTGCCAACCTGAGGAGGCAAACTGTTTGAGATGGTCGTGCGTATGTTCTAATTCCACCATCGCTGCGGCCATCGGATGAAGTATTGCCGACTCCTGAAAATTGGCCTGAACGGCATCCAACAATTCGCTAGGAAGCCTATGCGCTGACCTGACCGCTTGGAACAATCCTAGATAGTCTTCACTCGTTCCTGCAAGTTTCAAAACGGCTAAACCAGCAGTGGGTTCGATGAGTCCAGATGAAATGCACGCAACTGCTGCTGCTGCCGGACTTCGGTGCTTGCCATGATGGCAATGGATGTAAATCTGGCCCTCGAAATCGCGGACTGCTTTTGCCAGTTCTTCGATTCGTTCTTGAGGAATGCCATTGTACCCAAGCGGAAGATGAACGTATCGCAGACCATGTTTCTTCGCCATGGCGATATCAGGCTTAGCGCTATCCACACTGATAATTGTTTTTACACCAAACTTATTCAAATCCAGAAAGGCTTGTTCGCTTTCCGGCTGCCCACCGGAAATTACCCTAGCGTGTATTTGAATAGCGTTGGGAAGATGCGTTGAAGCAAGCCTGTGGAGGTCAAGTATCGTACTGGAATGTTCCGGTTTGGCAGTTCGATCCTGCGCCAAGCCTGAGTTGATAAAAACCAGAGCGAAAACGAACATAAACAAATTGGATGCGAATAGGATCGTCATCATGTCATCGATTTTAAAATTGAGCCGGGCGTTGGTGGACGGTACTCGTATCTTAACACACTTGGAAGGCCGCTGGCAATTGACGCTTCATCGCAGTCTCGTAAATCAAGCACGTTGCAAACGGAATCTCAAATCCCATCGAGCGTTCAGGAGTCGGTAATCTCGAATCGGCCCTACAATCATGACTTCTCCGGAAAGCGATCGTCGGGTTGCGACGGCACTGACTGCTAATCCAGCAACCAAAGAAGCCAGCCAATTCGGAAAGCTGGCTCGGTTTCTAATGGGAAATGATGGCTCTTACGGAGACTTTAAAAATTTTGAATGGTCGCTTGCAGTTTGCCCTTGAAGTCAAATACACTTACGAACAGTCGTTTGTAGTGTTTCTTAACTTAGTTCGTTTCCTGGAGAGTTTGCGATGCGAGTACGGCTTGTGATTGGTTCCTTAGTGTTAGCAGTTGTCAGTGGCAGCGGAGTCATGGCTTACTGTTTCAATCCGTTAGAGGCCAAGTCGGTCAAAGAAGTAATGAAGATTGCTCACAAAGACGGGCTCCTTAAGAAAATCCAGGGCGGCTCAGCTTCGGACGAAGAAAAGAAGCAGTTGCTTGACCTTTACATCGACATGCTCGAAGGGGAACCCAAGAAAGGCGACAAAGCTGAGTATCTTGCGAAGACGAACGCGATGGTGGTTAGCGCAGCCAAAGTGGTACTTGGCAGAGAGGGCGCCATGGACGAATTGAAAAAGACTTCTGACTGTATGGCATGTCATTCCAAGCACAAGTAAGCGTCGGATTCCGCCGTGAGTCTACCTAAAAAACCACCGCTGCCACGTTCTGTCTGGATTTTGAGCTTTGTTTCATTCTTGGCCGACGTATCCGGCGAGATGATGTACCCGCTGTTGCCCCTCTTTCTTATCAGCGTACTTGGCTCATCCAAGACGCAACTGGGCGCTATGGAGGGTGCAGCCATACTCATTGTATCGTTGATGTCCGCATTCGCTGGAATTCGAAGTGATCGCAAAGGAAAGAGTGGCGGGCGGGTACGATGGATTCGATTGGGTTACGGCCTACCTGTTATCGGCAAGGCGATTGTCGCACTGGCAACCATCTGGCCCCTTGTAGTCTTCGGACGAATTCTAGATCGATTCGGTAAAGGACTGCGAAGTGCCCCGCGAGATGCTCTGATTGCAGACGCGGTTTCTGCCGACCAACGGGGACGAGCATTTGGTTTCCATCGAGCCCTTGATACAGCGGGTGCATTGGTGGGAGTCCTGCTCTCAGCGTTCCTATTGTGGTGGCTGACGGACTCTCCTCAGATCGATTCGAATAATGAATTGTCAAGCAAAGCGATCGAAACGCCGGCCTGGGTTTATCGATCCATTTTCGGCTTTAGCTCTGTCCTAGGACTAGGTTCACTAGCGCTCACGTTCTTGTTGCAAGATACTGCCGCAGTAGCTAACAAGCACGACGACGCAGCATCCGAAATGAATGGCGAAATCGAAACAAAAACACAGTTAGTCAAAGTGAAGAATGACAGAGGATGGTTTAACCTGCCTCGCTCTTACTGGGCGGTGCTCGCAGTATTAGTTTTATTCTCGTTAGCTAATAGCAGTGACACGTTCATACTATTGCGGGCTCGTGACCTTGGATTCTCCTCATGGTCCATTGTGCTGATTTATGCACTCTTCAATGTCACCTATTCTGCACTGTCGTATCCGCTTGGGATCTTGAGCGATCATATTGGCAGGTGGCGGATCATCGCAACAGGCTGGTCCATATACGCAGCGTCCTATCTAGGTTTTGCATTACTCCCAGCTTCGTATGCATGGGGGATGTGGCCATTGATGGCGGGTTATGGGGTCTATATGGCTTTGACTGATGGAATCAACAAGGCGTTGATTGCCGATCATGCTCCCAGCCTGCATCGCGGGGCGGCAATGGGGCTCTTCTATGCTCTAACGGGTGTGACGACCTTGCTCGCAAGTCTTCTCACGGGAATTGTCTGGGATCGTTTCGGTCCGACTCAAGCAATGCTTTTGGGTTCAGTCTTCGCAATATTGGCGATGATCGCACTTGCAGTTCTCGGCCGATTTGTTGACCTTGAAAAATCATAACAGTTGACTACTCACTCGGCCCGAGATAAAACTCAATGGAGTCGTGAACGCTCTGCTCGCTGGCGAAACAACTTGCGGACATAGGTATCTAAGTAGCACACCAGTGTTTGGACTCAATGATGACAACTATCCTGCGAGGGTACTTCCTATCTGATTTGCATCTGTTCGCACGCAGGTCCACAGCTATATCGATTGAACCGATGATCCGTGAAGCGGCTAGTAGATCGCATACGATGGTTTTGGGTGGAGATATTTTTGACTTCAAGTGGAGCACTTTTCCGACGCTTGATAGCTCCATCGATGCCGCTATTGCTTGGTTGGAAACGCTGATTGTTTCCTTTCCTCAGTGTTCCTTTTACTACTTACTCGGCAATCACGATGCACACCCTCGTTTTGTTTCCGAGTTAGATCGTCTTGCATTCCGTCAACCTCGACTTGAATGGCAACCGTACGTTTTGCGAATTTTAGAATGCGTATTTTTGCATGGCGACATCGTGGACTGCGAGCCCAACAACACCATTCTCGCCGAACGACGAAAGCTCCATGAGAGCAAGCCGTACCCAAGGCAGTATGCGCATTGGCTTTATGATCTCGTCGTTCACGCACGATTGCATCGAGCTGCAATGCATGTCGTGATTCGTCCCAAAAGCGTCTTGCGCAAGCTGACTCTTTACCTGACAAACGAAGGGCTCGATCCGACCCACGGTGTGAGCGACGTCTACTTTGGGCATACACATCACGCAGTCGACGGAGTGCGGTATGCAGGACTTACTTTTCACAATGGTGGAGCGTCCATCCATGGTCTGCCCTTCCGAATTATTGAAACACGTTTGCCGTTCGAGCAACGCAATACAGCAAGCGAACCATCCTCCACTATCCACTCCTTGTAGAATGCTTTTGGAAAGTCTTTCAAATGCGACGGACATTCAATGAAAGTTAAGAGTTGCCGTTGCTAGACTATTTGAATCAACACTGGCTTTTTTTCACGGCAGCGATTAACTTCGTCGTGGCGTTAGTCACATCTGCGCACGTAGTGTTGAACAAGCGAGATACGCGTGCTGCCATTGCGTGGGTGGGCCTGATTTGGTTGACTCCCCTCATTGGGGTCGTCCTTTATTTCTGGCTTGGAATCAATCGTATTCAACGACGAGCTCGCCTGTTGCGCGGCGGGCGCCATCACCCGGAACCGTCCCTACATCAAGAACCCTGCCCGAGGCAGGTACTTGTGGATACGTTGGGCCCAGAAAATCATCATCTCCTTTCATTGACCACTCTCGTCAACGCAGTTTCCCATCGTCCGCTTTTAGCAGGCAATAGTGTCGTTCCCTTGGTGGACGGTGATCAGGCATATCCTGCTATGATTCTCGCAATCGATGAAGCGACCAGCAGTGTCGCTCTCAGCACATACATTTTTGACGATGATCGCATTGGCATGCTTTTCCTGGAATCACTGAAACGGGCTGTCATTCGAAAGGTTGAGGTTCGGGTTCTGATCGATGACATGGGGGCTCGTTACAGTTGGCCAACGATAACGCATTCGCTACGTCGAGCCGGGATCCGTTGTGCGACGTTTATGCCACCTTCGATTCCTTGGATTTTTCAACACACCAACCTCAGGACTCACAGAAAAATGCTGGTTGTGGATGGATCAATCGGCTTCACCGGGGGCATAAATATTCGTGAGGGGCATTGTCTGGCGTTACTTCCCCGACACCCCATACGTGATTTTCACTTCCGAGTTGATGGGCCCGTTGTATCACAGATTCAAGAGAGTTTCGCAGACGACTGGTCCTTTTGTACTGGAGAGATTCTGGACGGAAATTGTTGGTTTCCGCCAATTGCGTCGAAGGGAGATGTCTTGGCGCGAGGCATCTCAGACGGCCCGGACGAAGACTTTGAGAGTTTCCGACACACACTACTCGGTGCGATAGCGTGTGCGGAGACCTCGATTAGTGTGGTCACTCCTTATTTTCTGCCAGACGCTCCGTTAATCGCGGCCTTAAATGTTGCAGCTATGCGTGGGATTACCGTCGATATAATTCTACCAGGAAAAAGCAATAATCCACTCGTTCAGTGGGCCGCGACATCGTTACTTTGGCAACTGGTGGAGCGGGGATGCCGAGTCTGGATTTCACCTCCGCCGTTTGACCACACCAAACTTTTTGTCGTGGATAATCGCGTTTCGTTTGTGGGGTCCTCGAACTGGGACCCGCGAAGTCTCCGGCTTAATTTTGAGTTCAATTTGGAATGCTACAGTCAAACACTTGCAGCCGAACTCATGGCATGTATTCAAGAGCGAAAACGGCGTGCGCATTGTTGTAGTCTTGCTGAATTAGATGGCCGGATTCTGGCGGTCAAGCTTCGTGACGGCATCGCACGACTAGCCTCACCGTATTTATGAACTTAGCTAGAAGTGTATACTTGCGTCGCAACTCGGTGGCTAATGCATGCCACTGTGTGCTGTTGCTTCTCTGTCACCCGTACAGTTACTTTGTTGGTCGACTACCTATCTTTCGAATCCAGGGGCTTAAGAGCAGGGGCAATAAGGCCGTGACGGCAAGAACGATTAATAATGGCGGGTCGAGGATTGCCCAAGCTCCCTGCTCCACTACGTCATGCATGCTGGGAATCCTGGAACCAAGAAAAGTGAATACAACGGTAGCTGGCAGAATCCCTAAATGGGTTGTCCACCAGAATGTCATCAACGGGATATTCGTCGCGCCAGCTCCATAGTTTACCAAAGTGAAAGGGGTGTGCGCCAATCTTAGCCATAGTAGAAAGAAGGCACCATCCTGAGAGAATCTTTGGCTGATCATTCTCAAACGCATTTGCCATCGGCTGTGGATTAATTGATTGACGACAAAGCGGCCCAGGAGAAATGATAAGACAGCCGCCGCTGTCAAACCTATTTCAACGAGGATCACCGCCGCGACGAAGCCGAATAGCCACCCAACGACGATCGATTTGCCCGCAGTGCCTGGAACCAACGAGACGCCGAAGTAAATAACCAGGCCCACCAACCAACTTAGCACAGGTGCGTTAGCGATTTGACTGCGAAGGGAATTCTCGCGATCCACAATCCAATTCAATTCAGGTAGATACTGAACGCCAACTCCCACTCCGCCGACCAAGGTAATAATCACGAGTGCGAATAACAAGCGGCGTGAAGGCATAGTCAAACCGGTCTTCTTCCTCGAACGATTCCTGGTGACAAATTAGTCCCATCACTCGATCGAGCCAAAGGGCCACCGATGTCATGGAAACGATGTATTATTGCAATTTCACATGCGATGAACGCATTTTGGAATGTGCTTTGCACCATTGACCTGAGTAGCACAGGAAAAGGTCCATCGCCCGTTTCAGTTGCCTGTTCTCGCCCAACGAGAATCGAGCAACTATCATAGTGGTTCTGTCCCATTACCAAAACAGGTCTAATATGAACATCGCCGCTATTGCCCTACATCGCCAAGAGCTACATGATGCGTTCTTTGAAGATAGAGATCAAGAATTGCTGGACTTTCTTCGATTTGAGACGAAAACCATCGAGGAGCAAGAGTTGGACGAACTGCAAACCAAGGCGGGCAGTGGCGATCCTGAAGTCTTGGCTGGACTCAAGCGGGTCGGAATTACCTCTGCGTCGATGACCGCGTTCATGCTCCTACCCTTGGTGCGACTGGCTTGGGCAGATTCTAAAATACAGAATGGTGAGTTTGAATCATTACTTAAAGCAGCGGCAGACGACGGGATAGCTTATGGGACTCCCGCTTATCGATTACTGAATCGGTGGTTGGAGGAAAGGCCGAGCGAAAAAATACTAGATGCCTGGCGGAATTATGCTCAAGCGTTGGCCCGCGAATTGGACGAAGCGAGCTTGGAGGTTTTTCGACAGTCGACGTTAGGTCGTGCCCATCGTGTTGCGACAGCGTCCGGTGGAATCTTTGGGTTGGGAGAAAAAATTTCCGATAACGAACGCCATGTTCTGAATGATCTGGCCAACGCGCTTGCAAAACCAAATAGTGAATCGACGATGTAGGAATAGTGTCAGCGAAGAGGCGATTCGCGTACTCGCCCGCAGCAAATGGGAAGCGGCTGGATATCCGGTAGGCGACCGGACTAACTTCTGGATGGAGGCCGCCATGAATGAACTGGTTCAATGCTTGCGTCGTAACACGTCCAATGAAACTCCTTTGACTGCAAACCGTTCTCAGTCAACTTGTTCCTGAAGAGGTGAAGCGTGCGAATGTTCAATGGTTCTTGGAAAGTCTTCTCGACAGGTTTGTTGGAGCTAGGAATTGCATTACTTGCCGTTGCAGTTATCGGCTGCAAAGACGCTAGCAATAAGACGGCAGTTAATGCAACGCTATCGCGCCCCCATGAGTCGATGCCTCTCGATGGGGGTGAAGGTGCACCGGAAAGCCGGGAAGCATACGATCCAATCGAGGAGAACCGATTCTTTGAGACGCTTGCTCAACCGCAGTCAACATTTGCAATCGATGTCGACACCGCTTCATATTCCAATGTCAGGCGACTAATTCGGAGCGGCATCAAACCACCCAAGGGTGCGATCCGACTCGAAGAGTTAGTAAACTATTTTCCCTATGAGTACAACGAACCGAAGGGTGAATCCCCATTTTCTGTCACGACGGAAATCGCAACGTGCCCTTGGGCTGTGGATCACCAGTTAATGCGTGTGGCGATGCGAGGCCGTTCGATAGACTTGGCAAGTCGAAAACCATGCAACATTGTATTTTTGTTGGATGTTTCTGGATCGATGCAATCTAATGACAAATTGCCTCTCGTAAAGTCCGCTCTGAAGATGTTAGTCGGCGAACTGAATAGCGACGATCGAATCGCAATAGTGGTGTACGCAGGTGGCAGCGGATTGGTGCTTGACAGCACACCCGTTGACCAATCGCAAAAGATCCTGGCAGCACTGGATAGATTAGAAGCGGGTGGTTCGACAAACGGGGGAGCTGGTATCCAGTTGGCCTATCAAGTGGCTCAAGACCACCGAATCGAAGGTGGCGTGAATCGTGTCATCCTGTGTACCGACGGGGATTTCAATGTCGGCGTATCCAGCGACAGTGCATTGGTGGATCTCATTGTTGACAGTCAACTTACGATACAAGCAGCGATAGCAGATTTCGGCTCGCGTTCCGTTGTCAATCTCGCAATGCAAACGCCACCAGAGATCCGCCTCGGGGGCGGCCACCCTTGCCTCCGCCAGCTGAAATAACAACATACTGCCGGCCGTTGACGACGTAAGTGCTCGGGCTGGCGTTGCCGCCAAACGGCAGTTTCGTTTTCCAAAGAATTTCGCCGGTCTTCTTGTCGAACACACGAAAGGTTTCGTCTGCTGTCGCTCCAATGAAGATTAGGCCACCGGCAGTCACCAATGGGCCGCCGTAGTTCTCCGTGCCAGTTGGCGCGATTCCCCGGGCTGTCAGTTCGGGGTATTCGCCTAATACAACCTTCCATTTGATCTCGCCTGTATTGAGATCAACTGCATTCAGAGTGCCCCATGGCGGTTTTATCGCTGGATATCCTTCACTGTCGAGCCAGCGACGGAATCCGCCAAAGGCATAGCCCGGTCCTTCGTCGTTATCGACTACAACTGCAGCTTTGCGCGTCGCTGATTCATTACTTGCTGCCGTCTGCGGTGCGCCTTTACTGAGCACATAGTCGATAATCGCAGTGCGTTTGGCCTCTGGCATGTCGGAATAAGAGGGCATCCGTCCCCCACCCTTCCGCGTGATCTGCTCAACCTCGGCGCGCGTTTTTCGCTTTTCAATGTCGAGCAGCGGCGGAAACTTCAAGTCGAGATTGCCCTTTAGCTCCAGGCCGTGGCAGACGCCGCAATAGACCATGTAATCGCGCTCGCCCGGTATCAGTTTGGAGCCATCCGTATGACGGGTCTCGATCATTTGCAGCAGCCACGGTATTTCGTTGATGTTGACGTAGTAGAACCCGTCAGGATCAGCCGCGCCGCCACCCCACTCCATGCCACCGTCGAATCCAGGGAACATCACAGTCTCATTCAGACTCGGTGCCGGGAAAGGCCCAAAGTTGGGTGCTGCTAGAATCCGATCCCGAGTTAGCTGATGGGTCTCGGGCGAAATGTTTGAGGTATCGTCTTGCGTGTATCGCTGCCGCATCAGTGGCGGTGGCTTGGTGGGGAACGGCTGGGTCGGCCAAGTCTGCTCGCCGACCAAATCGGATTGCGGAACTGGCAGCTCTTCAATTGGCCAAAGCGGTTCGCCCGTGACACGGTTGAACACGAAGAGCAGTCCGTGTTTGGTACCTTGTGCGACCGCATCGATTCGGTTTCCGCCGTGGTTGACGGTCAGGAGAACGGGCGCACAGGGCAAGTCTTTGTCGAGCAGATCGTGATGCACGATTTGAAAATGCCAGATCCTTTCTCCCGTGGTAGCGTTAAGCGCGAGCAAGCAGTTGGCGAACAGATTAGACCCTTTTCGTTTACCTCCATAAAAATCGGGCTCCGCCGTTTTAGTGGCGACGTAAACGATTCCTCGATTTTCATCCAACGACTGGCCGCACCATGGCATAAGTCCAGTCGCGTCGTCGTGGGCTTCCGCGGGCCAGGTGTCGTAGCCTACCTCGCCAGGCCGGGGGATCAGGTGGAATATCCAACGCTGCACGCCCGTCCTGACATCGAATGCTCGAACCGCTCCCTTGCCTCCGAGTCCACCAACGATCAAAACGTCTTTGTAAGCGATTCCAGGCGTGTTCAGACCCGAACCAAGATTGATCGAGCCATTTTCACCAAAGCTTCTGATTGTTTTTCCGGTTTTCGGATCTAACGCGAACAGCAAGCCATCGACTGCGGTGAACAATCGCTGCTCCTCGCCGGTTTCGTTCGCCCAATAAACCAACCCTCGCTGCCGCGCGCGGCCGGGCCCCGTGCCTTCGTTCGTAGGATCCCATTTCCAGAGTTCCTCGCCCGTGGCCGCGTTGAGTGCAACCACTTTGCGAGACTGGGTCGGCGTGTAGAGCCGACCGTCGATAATGAGGTTGTTCGCCTGATATTCGTCTGCCTCTCCTGTCTCATAGGTCCAAGCAACTTCCAGTCGGGAGACGTTGGCACGATTAATCTGCTCAAGCTTGGAATAGAGGTTGCGCTCTTTACTCCCGAGATACTCCGGCCAATCGGCGTCTTGGGCGCAGGACATGCCTAGCCCAAAGATGCTTATAGTGATCAGGACGAGTTGGAGAACGAAAATGGCTCGCAAATCTTCGACCTTTCTAAAGGAACTGAATTCTCATTTTCATAACCGACGAGAAGGTGTTTGAGGCATAGTCAGCGCTCTTCGATCTTCACGTTGCGGTATTCGCACTTCATCTCTACTCCGCCATGGATCTGCAGGCCGAGCGGCGCCGCGCCGGAAAACTTTGGATCCGTGTATTCTGAAGCCTTCTCGCCGTTGATCCAGCAGGTGAAAGTATTCCCCTTGGCCTGGATGCGAAACGTGTTCCATTCCCCCTCGGGTTTCATTAGCTTTTTTGCATCCTTGGCCTGACCGGCTTCGGGATAGGCGGGCTTACCACCGGTGTAGAATGAGCCTGACATATCGACGCGCAGACTGCCTGACACCCCGAGCTGAAGCTGAATCTTTGGCTGACGCATCTCGATGCCCGTGTCGACGCCCCGGTCTGTCGCTGCCTTCCATCGCACGTCGAACTCGAGCACGAAGTCGCCGTAGGACTTTTCCGTCCATAGGTAGTGCCCCTTCTTCTCCGCATTGTTCTCGCCGATGAGCACTTCGTTTTCGATACGCCAGAACTCGGTAGCCCCGTCAGCTTTGAAGTTGGTCAAATCTTTTCCATTGAAGAGTGGTCGTAGCTTTGGCTCCTCGGCGATGCCAGCCACTGTAGCTGCAAACGCAAGTGAAAGGGCGACGACGAGGCTATAGAGTAAGCAGTGCTGGTTCATGTTGGTGATCTCACTTTTGCGTAGAGAGGAAGTTACAGTTAGCCAGCATAGCGGGGTGGGATTGGGAATTCAAGTTGGCCTCATGCCGTGTCGTCAGGGACAGAAATGGTACGATCCAGGATGTCTTAATCGATGGCCTTGGCGTTTCTGCGGCAGGAGCAATCTTGCTAGCACGCCAGAGATTCAGCAAAGTTCGGTCTTCGCATTAAACTGACTTGCTTCGAGCAAAGCAACCAATTCCTTTAAACGAAAAGATGGAACTTATGAAGAACATCACGCTCGTGGTTTTAATTATTGCCGTGCTGGCGATTTTACCTAATACCTCTGGCGCGCAGGATGATAACCGGCTCGTTCACGAGGGTGTGGTGAATGCACCAGTGGATCAGGTCTGGGCGGCCTTCACGACCAAAGTAGGATTGGAGTCATGGATGGCGGCTCATGCCGAAATTGAACTCAAGATTGGCGGAAAGATGCGGACTCAATACGATCCCAAGGGCACGATCGGAGATGCCAAGGCCATCGAGAATACCATTCTGAGCTACGAGCCTAATCGCATGCTGTCTATCAAAGCCACGAAGGCGCCTGAAGCATTTCCCTTCCCGAACGCAATTAAGAACATGTGGACAGTGGTTTACTTTGAGGCCGAGGGAGGGAAATCGACGCGAGTCAGAGAGGTTAGCATGGGCTTTGGCGATGATGACGAGTCCAAAAAGATGCGAGAGTTTTTCGAACGCGGCAATGAATTCACTCTGCAGCAACTCCAGAAGCGTTTTGCTCCGAAGCTGGACAGAAAGTAGATCGTTTATTTGCAACAGCCGCCGAAATCGAGGGGATGTGATCTCACGGTTTGCTTTGAAAGGCAAGGTAAGTGACGGTCGCCAAAACCGAAACAACTGTAAGGATTACAAATAAATCGAGCAGCGAAGAAGGCGATACAAAGTACATGCATATCGCAACAAGGTACAAGGCGGCGAGACTCCAGGAAACCGTAAGTTGCCTTGTTTTTTGGTACAGATAAAGTATCTACTCAAAACCCGAACCAAAACACTCATCACAAGATGCAACTGAAAACTATCCTCAATAGCGTCACGAACTACAAGTC
>JAYVPE010000536.1:0-3879 GCA_043757575.1 Pirellula sp. | reverse complement strand
CAATTATGCCTGCTCAATAGCGTTGGCCGGTTAGCACCCAATCTCGCGGTCGCGAATGGATTAAACCCAGCATGGATCAGTACAGACGTATCGGTGGTTAAGGCGTACATGAACGATCCATTGGTGCACAATCGGGTAACCGGTCGCCTTACACGCTTCATGTTGGAAAGTGCCAAGACCGTCCGCCAACGAGCATGCGACTGGACGACTCCTACCCTCCTTCTCTATTCCGGAGCGGATCGATGTGTTCACCCTGAAGGCAGTAGACAATTTTCTGCGTCAGTGCCCGCTTCGTTGATCCAGTCAAAGGAGTATGCACACATGGCTCACGAGATATTTAACGAGCCAGACCGAGAAACGGTTCTGAACGATTTGCAAGACTGGCTCGCAATGTTTGCCGATTTCGGTATTAGACAATTAGGAGAAATAGGTTAGACTACCGCGCCTCTTGAGAAGTCATCTGGCTTAAGGTCAAGTGTTCATGTCATGAATGGAGTTGTATTGCATGATAAAATTCTTTTCCGCTGATTCACAGTTGAATTCGATCAGGGATCTGTTGAAATCTGTTGCTGAACCGCTTGATTTGAATGTCTCCGTGCGTCTTTGGAATGGCGAAGTCATTCCGCTGGGTGCAAATGCAGATGGTAGGTATGTGATAAGCGTTTCAGGACCGGGCGTAATTGGTTCGTTAATGCGTCGTCCAACTTTGGAAATGCTCGTTCGGCTTTACGCAACAGGGCACATCGATTTCCACGGGGGGGACTTGATCGACTTTTCTGAGGCGCTTAAGACACGGCAGTCGAATCGGGAGCGACTCAAACAGATTAGCAAACTCATGCTAGCAAAAAAAACGCTGCCGTTCTTGTTCGCAAAAACGAATGTGGCCGATTTGAAACAAAAGTTTCGCGACGACATGGTTGGTCGAGATGAATCGAAGCGCAAAAACACCGACTACATTCAATTTCATTACGACGTAGGCAACGATTTTTACAAGCTGTTTCTCGGCACTGAAATGATGTACACCTGTGCCTATTTCAAGGATTGGTCCAACACGCTCGATCAAGCGCAGAATGATAAATTGGACATGATATGCCGAAAGCTGCGACTGGCACCTGGCGATCGCATGCTGGATATTGGATGTGGCTGGGGTGGATTGATTTGTCACGCGGCCCAACATTTTGGAGTTAAATCGCATGGCATTACACTCTCACAACAGCAATTCGAATACACCAAGTCCAAGATCCAGCAGCTTGGCCTATCGGACCGAGTGAGCGTTGAAATCTGTGACTACGCGGACCATCAAGGGACCTACGACAAAATTTCAAGTATTGGAATGTCCGAACACATTGGCGTTGCGAATTACCCGCGTTACTTCGGCAAAATCAATTCGCTACTCAGGGATCGTGGTTTGGTATTAAATCATGCAATTGCCCGAAGTTCGAAAACGTCAAAGAAATTTGCTTCTCGCATTCGGCCGGAACGCAAGTTCCTTTTAAAATACATTTTCCCTGGCTCTGAGTTGATACCAGTTGGAATGACCTCGGATTTTTTGGAGCAGACGGGATTCGAGGTGCATGATGTGGAGTCGTGGCGAGAGCATTATGCAATCACACTCCGATTTTGGTGCAAGAATCTGTCTGCAAACAAAGAGAGAGCGATTGAATTGGTTGGAGCCGAACGGTATCGGTTGTGGGTCGCTTATCTAGCTGGCGGGTCTGCCGGATTCACTGCAGGTTCGATCAAAATCTATCAAGTTGTCGCAAGCAAAAAAGGGTCGAAGGGCGTATCTGGAATGCCTCCAACTAGAGCGCATCTATATCGTTCCGCATAGACAAATCCAGATAGAGAAAACTAGTGCTTTGTGGCATCTAATAATTAGGTTATCGTAACTAGCCGGAACGCATTAGCGTCCGGTTTTCATTCAGCCAACCGGTGCTAACGCACTCCGGCTAATCCGAAATTTAAGCTGCAATAATGCACTAGATCAGAATATCATTTACAACGTGTGCTTCTTCCACCCCGGTCAATCGCGTGTTCAAGCCACGGAATTTGTAAGTGAATCGACTATGGTCAATTCCCATGCAATGCAAAATCGTCGCATGCAAGTCCCGAAGATGGACTGGATTCTCAGCGATGTTGTAGCAAAAATCGTCTGTTGCCCCATACTCCATTCCGCCGCGCACTCCACCGCCTGCTAGCCAAACGGTAAAGCTGCGACCGTGGTGGTCTCGACCCATTCCTGGATCACCTATTTTTCCTTGACTGAATACCGTCCGACCGAATTCGGTCGCAAAAACAACGAGCGTATCCTCCAAGAGTCCGCATTGTTTGAGATCCTGGACAAGCGCTGCGGTCGGCTGATCAATATCTCGGCATTGGTTTGGCAACTGCCGAGAGATCGCGATGTGCTGGTCCCAGCCGCGATGGAATAGCTGAACAAAGCGAACGTCTCGTTGTAGAAGCCGACGAGCCAATAAACAGTTTGCAGCATAACTGCCTGGTTTCAAAACCTCTGGGCCGTAAGCTTCCAGGGTCGCTGCGGATTCCTTGCTAATATCGGTTAAGTCTGGTACCGAAGTTTGCATCCGATAGGCCATCTCATACGCATTGATTCGAGCCAGCGTTTCGGGGTCGCCCAGTTCGGTTGCTCGAAGCGAATTTAATTGGGCCAAATCATCCAACATCTCCCGGCGTTGGCTTGGTTCAATGCCGGGAGGGTTGCTCAGGTACAGGACAGGATTCGCTCCGGGACGTAGCCCAACCCCTTGGTGCGAAGATGGTAAAAAACCGCTTCCCCAAAGACGCGAAAAAATGGGTTGTCCAGGGTTCTTTCCAGTTCCTTGCGAAACCATCGCAATGAAAGCTGGCAAATTTTCGTTTTCAGTACCAAGCCCATAACTAACCCATGCGCCCATACTCGCATAGCCAGGTTGCTGGTTGCCGGTATTCATGAACGTGATGGCTGGATCGTGATTAATCGCCTCGGTATGAAGACTCTTAATCAAGCAAATATCGTCAGCGATACCTTGGATGTTTGGCAACAAGTCGCTGATCCAAGTACCATTTCGACCGCATTGCTTGCCAGGCTTGAGCGGCGGAACGACTGGATACGCCGATTGCCCAGAGGTCATGCCGGTCAGTCGCTGTGTCCCCTTGATCGAAGGAGGGATTTCTTTCCCTGCATGTTCGTGCAGCATCGGCTTATCATCGAACAAATCGACATGCGAAAGGCCACCGCTCTGGAAGAGGCACACGACACGCTTTGCTTTGGGAGTAAAATGCGGTAGACCCGAAATACCTCCGCCTGAACGCGAGGGTTCAGTCGCATGCGAAAGCTCCGGAAACAAAAGTGAACCGAGTGCAATACTCCCCAAACCGCGTGTCGCATCTCCGAGGAACGTGCGTCGCAATAGATGTTGCTGGTATTTTTCTAACGGATTCATAGCCGTAACATTTCGTTTAATTGCGAGTGAAGGTTTCACTGAGATTGAGCAAGATGCTTGCGACTTGCGACCAAGCTGCTAATTCGACAATATCGAGCGTGGGATCGGCGATTGATTCACCGATATTTACATATGCCTTTGCCATGTCAACGTGGGCAGCATAACGTGATTGCTCCCGCGCCAGTCTCTTCATCAAAACAATGCTTTCTTGGACGGTAGGCTTTCTCGATAGTGACTCGATAAACGCCCACTGCAATCTTTCTTCGTCCGTCTGATTGACTCGTAGGAGGGTCCGTTGAGCAAAGGCTCTTGAGGATTCAACGAACTGCGTATCGTTCAAAGTCACTAACGCTTGAAGTGGCGTCGTCGTGTACCCTCTGGCTACCGTACATACCTCACGATTGGGTGCATCGAAGGCCATCATATTCGGTGGCGG
>JAYVPE010000535.1:0-3886 GCA_043757575.1 Pirellula sp. | reverse complement strand
TTTCGATGGTCGAAATTTTTGCCGGAAATAGGGTCATTTCCGAGCAAGAAGCAACGCCGGACTGTCCGATTTAGGACATGAACGATAGCAATTTCATCGGAAGGGAACACTTCGACACGAGCCAACCGAGCCATAAATCACCTCCCCGTAGAATCTGACCAATGGTCAAAGTCTACCAAAACCTGTCAAGTAGTCAACATCAGTGGGTGTCCCCAGTGTCCCCGCAGTGTCCTTCCTCCAGTGTCCTTCCTTCACTTCCTCGATCACTGTGGCTCGTAGGCGAAGCGGTTTAGTTCAACGGCGGCGATAACGCAGTCGCCGCCAAAAAATTATGATTCAAATTCGCGGCCGACCGGCGACTTGGGTGGATCGCTTTGTTTGTCGGCCATCGCACCGGGCAGTGAGCGGAGAAAAGCTCTTATGTCCGCGCGAACGATTGCCACATCTGCGTCTGAGCCAAATTGCTCATCGCCATCATCAAACCAAGATGTTACCAAGCGGTAGGTTAGACTGCGAGCCATTCGAATTTCGTTGAGTCTAATAGATTCGAGAGCCTGCATGTGAGTCTCAAAATCACGTTCGAGATCCGTCGATCTAATACGCCCAGATTCGTGGTTGTCAACAATTTGCAGCATTCGGCGAATAATGTCTGAGTTGGCCATTAGTCTATGTACGGTTTACATGCAAAGGATCTTCAAACTGCCGAAAGGATTCGTGCATTAGGGACTGTACTTCGGTCTAAAGGTATCATCCTACCACTTTCCATCTTGACTTGCGAGCAACCCTCACCCCGCCTTCGGCACCCCTCTCCCGCGCGCGGGAGAGATGCTATGAGGGTGCAAAAGGGGCTGGCAGTCGCCATACTTCAAATGCAAACGTTTTTTTCAAAACTATTTTGGAGTATGAACATGGCTACCAGCCCCGAAACTATTGTCGCACATAAGTCCGGAACTCTCTACGTGGCTCTCGAGCTAGGATCCGCAAATTGGAAGGTCGCTTTCTCTGATCATATAGGCCGAAACCCTAGAGTGAAAACCATCAATGTGCATTGCGATTTTAATGTCATGAAACTCGAGTTACTCCATGAAATCGAACGGGCGAAGACCGCGTTTTCGCTTCCGCAAGATGCTCTAGTTTCGAGTTGTTACGAAGCAGGGCGAGATGGTTTTTGGATACACCGCTGTTGGATACACCGCTGCTTGATCCAAATGCAAATCGACAGCCACATCGTTGAAGCCAGCAGTATCCTCATAAATCGCAAGCAGCGGCGAGCCAAAACAGATCGATTGGATGCGATCGCAATTGTGACTCATCTGATTCGCTACTTGACCGGCGACAAGCTTGTATGCCGAATGATTCGTATTCCAGATGCTCCTGCTGAAGACATTCGAAATCTAGATCGTGAGCTACATGCCTTAAAAACGGAGAAGACTTCGCACACCAATCGACTCAAGGGCCTCTTAATAGCTCAAGGTATTCGTGGCATAGAAATATCTCCAAGCTTTAAGGAGCACATCACCCAAATGCATACGCCAGATGGAAGGCCTTTGGGTACGGAACTCACCACAAGACTTCTGCGCGAGTTTGAGCGAGCTGCTCTTGTCGTCGATCAGATTCGCGAGATCGAAAAGCTTCAAGCAATTCGCTTGAGGCTGGCCAGCAAAGCAGAAGAGGAAGCAAAGCCAGAAGAGGAAGCAAACCTCACTCAACCGGTCGATGCCCACCAGTTAAAACTAGCCAAAGAATCAGCTATTGCATTACAGCTCTGCTCTCTCCAAGGCATCGGCACCGTAACAGCATGGACTCTTGCTACTGAAATCTTCGGCTGGCGAGATATCAAGAACCGTCGTCAATTGGGTGCCCTAGCGGGCTTAGTCCCCATGCCTTTCGACAGTGGTAAGAGCGAGCGTGAGCAAGGCATCAGTAAATCTGGGAGAGCCGAACTCCGTTCGCTCATGATTGAGATTGCCTGGATGTGGCTGCTGTACCAACCAAATAGTGCACTGAGTCAATGGTACAGAAGCCGATTTGATGATGGCACCAAACGCAATCGAAAAAGAGGCATCGTTGCCCTGGCCAGAAAGCTCCTTGTGGCACTTGGAAAATATGTGGCCGACGGCGAGTTGCCCGAAGGTGCAACGCTAGCCAGAACTAATTGCAAAGAACACTACACGACTTCATTGCGAGTAAAGCCCAAACCAAAAAACAGCAAGGATACCAAACTGGAAGTGAAATCAGTCGCGTAACCTAAACAATTCACAGGCCAGATAGTCAATGATTATTGAACGTACCTAGAATCGATGGTGGGAACCGAGCCGGCCCAGGGGCCAGAAAATGGTTCCGTTGGTAGAGATGGGTCTCCCACCCTCGGTGCTCTAGCTGCCGCAGTTGATAAAGCGAAAGCAGCATTAGGTTGTCCAGTCACGACTGGAAACGGATAGAAGGTTGTCGGACAACTGTCTGACTTCTGCAAGAGCCGTTGGTTCAAGGAACGATCAATCGATTGACAAATCTTCACTCGCCCTCAATTGTTGGATTTATCGCATTGAGCAAAAAGCAAATGAGGAAGGGCACAACATGGCACCCTCCCTCCCCATTGCTTCACGCACGGAGCGGCGCTCGGGTTGCTTCCCAGCATTGCCCTATCCTCCGCCCGTGAGTTAAGTGTACGGAAAATAAAAAATTATGCAAAATTGATCCCAAACCACTAGACAAACGAGTACTCATAGAAGGGGCAGGGGGTGAGGGCGCGACGCGATGCACTTGCGCTGAGGAAATTGGTCCGGTTTGCGCTTCCCACAGAGATGGTCTCCTCGCTAGGTGGTGACCGTCTCGGACTGTGAGGGAATACGACTCAATTGCTTTAGTTTTTGAGGGCGTTTCGATCTCTCGCAGATGACCGTTGCAGTTCGGAATACCAGAACAACCTTTTGGACGATGCGATCGACCAAGTTGTGTTTGCATCCATGCCTGTCGAGAAACGTCCCAATGCGATTCTAGATCCGCTAGAGAGAGAGAACGACCACCATTGACCGAGCCCGAGCAGTTGACTCAACACAAGTCAAAGCCGCTAATCGAGGACTTCGTGTCCAATGGTTTGTTATCTGGTTACTTTTCAGGTTGACATTCCAATTGCGAGAGTGACCGTAAGAGAGCTTCCCACTTAGCTTTCATTTCGCTATTGCAATAGACAATTATCGTGTCGCCATCCCGCCACAGTGCGAGATGCTCAGGGCTGTTCCTGTGGTTTGCTATTTGCATAAGGTCTAGTGTTGGATCATCGAAAACTTCTGCCGTTACACGTTCCATCTCACCTAATAGTGCAAGCTGACGATAATGCCGTTCCTTTCCAATGAGTTCCCAATCCAATCCTGCAAATCTACCTTCGCGGAAATGGATCTGTGCATAGTGATAATAGATCAAAAGCGGCTTCCAACTCGCCAAGAGCATCGCCGATCCGAGTATTACCCACAGCAGCGTTCGAATCGAGTAGCGTGTTCGGAACATGTTGTTTAAGCCAGATAACAAGAAGTATGCCGACTTCGGCATAATTTCAAAAACGTTCCGAGTAATTTGGCAGCTCCCTCGCGGAGAGTCAATGATACCGTTGATGATCGTAAAGATTGGTCAAAAAAAAGCAAAAGCCTTGTCCGAATTATGCGGACGTCGGCATAATTCGGAAAAGGCCGCCTTCTGCATATTTCCGGAAGCAGTTCCGCCTACTTCATCAATGAATTCATTGGAACGTAGGAGAATTATCGTTCAAAACCTGTCCGAATTATGCCGCGTTCGGCATAATTCCGAAATACCACTAAGCCTGTCGCTTCGCAATTCGCGCAAAACCCTTTTAAATTAAGACTTTCCATGATCGTCGATTTTCTACAGG
>JAYVPE010000534.1:0-3900 GCA_043757575.1 Pirellula sp. | reverse complement strand
CGATCGGCTTTGTTTCCATGCGTCGATTGTTTTCATTACAATTGTCGATTGTTTTCATTACAATTACCGTCGAATAGATCCTGGACTATTTCGCTCCTCACCCTTTGAACCGATCAATGCCCACCCCCATCTCGCTCGGTCTCGACTTCGGGACCGAATCTGTTCGCGCAATCCTTGTCGACGCGACCGGTAAACAACTGGGTCTTGCAACCAGCGACTATACCCACGGGCAAATCACCGAGTGCTTGCCCGGTACCAAAGAGTCTCTGCCGCCACGATATGCACTGCAATCGCCGAGCGACTGGCTCGATTCCGCAGCCATCGCAACGCGCACCGCCATCGCCGAAGCAGGAATTTCCCATGACGAAATCGTCGGTATCGGTGTCGATTTTACAAGCTGTACCATGCTGGCTACGACACGCGATGGCACGCCGCTTTGCGAGTTAGATTCGTACAAGCATATTCCACTCGCGTGGCCAAAACTTTGGAAGCATCATGGAGCGATTGCGCAAACTGAGAAACTCAATAGGATCGCAAAACAGCGTAACGAATCTTTCCTGCGACGGTATGGTGGTACGATCGGCTTGGAATGGTTCTTTCCTAAAATGCTCGAAACGATCGAGTGCGCACCGGATGTCGCAGCGGCCGCCGAAGTTTGGTTGGAAGCTGGCGACTGGTTCGTGTGGCAACTCGTCGGCGGCCCGGCAGAGACGCTCACACGATCCACTTGCCAAGCAGGATACAAAGCCATGTGGTCCGTAAACGACGGCTATCCATCAAGCGACTTTTTTGACGCCGTCCATCCGGAACTTGCCCGGGCAGCCGCGGAATGCCTGCCTGGTGTCATGCGTTCGCCTGGTGAACGAGCGGGCGAGCTCACAAACACTATGGCCGAGCGACTTGGACTTCGAGCTGGAACGCCTGTCTCTGCCGCGATCATTGACGCCCACTCTGCGGTCCCTGGTGTCGGTGCAGCCGAGCCCGGCACGTTGGTTATGGTGCTCGGTACCAGTAGTTGTCACATGCTCAATTCCACTGCATTTTCCGAAGTCCCTGGTGTTGCGGGAATTGTAGAGGGCGGCATTCTCCCAGGCATGTTCGGCTACGAAACCGGACAGGCCGCAGTCGGTGATGCGTTCGCATGGCTACGCCGATTGCTCGGACTCGATTCCTTAGAATCCATCGCCGTCTCCGCACAACAATTGCGTCCGGGAGCAGACGGTGTGCAATGCTTGGACTGGATGAACGGTTGCCGCACGCCGCTGATGGATGGTGCGCTTCGCGGAGCATTCACCGGCCTCGGACTTGAACATGGTCCACCGCATCTGTATTTGGCACTCATGGAAGCGTCTGCCTTCGGACTCCGTTGGATTGTGGAGTTGCTTCGCGACGGCGGTGTCGCAATCGATCGCTTGATTGCCACCGGAGGGTTACCGCATCACAACAGAGGAATCGTCGAGGTGTATGCCGACGTTCTTGGTCTCGACATCGAAATTCATCCCTCGACCCAGGGACCGGCCATCGGTGCGGCGGTTTTGGGTATGATCGCTGCCGGGCCGGAAGCGAGTGGATTTCAATCCGTGGTCGAAGCCGCCACTGCGATGGCTAGCGTCAGTCACGGCAAGCAAGACATTGTCCACCCGCGTCCAGATCGGTCTGAACTCTATAACTCCCTTTATGAAAATTACCGCCGCCTAGCCGCACACACTGCCAACCAATCCGCATCACTATGACCACCAATCAAAACATACCAACCATTACCCTGGTCGCATCCGGCGATCTTCGTGACTCAGCCAACCGTGTCTGTTGGCTAGCACAGCAACAAATGGAACAACAACTCACTGCTGCTATCGCAAGCTTTGGTCACCAAGTAAAACGTGGACACGAATTCGATTCGTCACGCGGTCACGGCTTCATCTCGTCGCAACGACAAGGCATCGAGGTCTTCAAAACGATCGACCCCAATGCCCCATTAATCGTAGCCGAAGCCGTGTGGCAGTACTCACACCATGTGCTCGCCGGACTGATGACGCACAAGGGCCCAATCCTCACCGTCGCCAATTGGTCGGGGCAATGGCCCGGTCTGGTAGGACTACTCAATCTCAACGGTTCGTTGACCAAAGCAGGTGTGAAATACAGCTCGCTTTGGAGCGAAGCGTTCACCGATATAGCATTTACCAGCAAGCTCAAAACTTGGCTCGAAACCGGTGCGGTGACTCACGACACTTCACACGTCAAGCCACTTGATCCCAGACGCTGCGATCCGCAAGCACAATCCATCGGCAAACAAATCGCCGCTACGTTACGACGCGACAAAGCGATCTTAGGCATCTTCGACGAAGGCTGCATGGGGATGTTCAATGCCATTATCCCCGATTCGTTGCTCAATCCGCTCGGCGTGTTCAAAGAACGCCTTAGCCAATCAGCACTCTACTACGAAACCCGCCAAGTCGGCGACACAGAAGCACAAGGCATTCGTACTTGGTTAGACCAGCACGGAATGGTCTTTCACACCGGTCCCAACCACGCCACTGACTTGACCGATGCACAGATCCTCGACCAGTGTCGCATGTACATTGCCGCAGTTCGTATTGCTGACGACTTTGGCTGCGACGCGATTGGAATTCAGTACCAACAAGGCTTGAAGGATTTGTTGCCAGCCAGCGATCTCGTCGAGGGGATGCTCAACGATTCCGTTCGTCCACTGGTCAAGTCTCGCGACGGCTTGCGAGAGCTGTTCGCAAATCGACCGCTGACGCATTTCAATGAAGTCGACGAATGCGCTGGATTGGACGGACTGCTAACCGATCGCATCCATCGGGCGCTTGGGCAACCTGTCGAGAACACATTACATGATTTGCGATGGTCTGATCGCGACGCATCAGGTACGGTGAACGACGAAGTCTGGGTGCTGGAAATTAGCGGCGCAGTACCTGCGTCCCACTTTGCAAACGGTTGGGCGGACGCCGAAGGGTTTCGTCAGCCAGCCATGTATTTTCCGTCCGGCGGCAGCACCATTCGCGGCATTTCCAAACCGGGTGAAGTGGTTTGGTCGCGAATTTTTATCGCTGACGGGCGATTGAAAATGGACTTAGGACGGGCCTCAGCCATCGCATTGCCAAGAACCGAAACCGAACGACGTTGGAACGCAACGACACCGCAGTGGCCGATCATGCATGCCGTGATCCATGGCGTGACACGCGATCAAATGATGGCCCGGCATCAAGCCAACCACATCCAAGTTGCTTATGCCAACAGTGCCTCCGAAGCGGACATCGCTATGCAAGCAAAAGCGATCGCTGCGGCCGAACTCGGAATGGAAGTCGCGATTGCAATGTCACTCTGAGCGATACCCGCCAGGGATTCGAATCCTTTTCCACATTCTTGCCGTCCGGCAGGTGATAGTTTCCATTTTCTGAACAAATCCTGATAAACTGTTTTGTGGTGCGTCCCTTACCATTCGATCGACTGCCCATTTTCCATCCTACCCAACTCGGAATTGCATGTACCTCCGGCTAGCCAAACGATTACTTATCGAGACCGACAAGCGGCTGCTATTTAAACTTGCATACCTCGCTGGTTTCAAAGGACTTCGGAGTGTTCAAAAGCATAAGGCGCGTTTGAAGCGAGGCGAATTTTTTCCTCCTTTCCTGTACATCTCGATTATCAACACATGTAACCTACGGTGCCAAGGCTGCTGGGTCGATGTGGCCGCAAAGCAAACGAAAATCGATTTTGCGGCAATGAATCAGACGCTGACAGAAGCCAAGGCGATGGGCAATTCGTTCTTTGGGATCCTTGGTGGCGAGCCGTTCATGCACAAAGAATTGCTCGATATTCTGGCTGCCCATCCGGATGCTTACTTTCAAGTATTCACCAACGGGCACTTCATTACGGACG